>WHTT01000011.1:0-62999 GCA_009377605.1 Luteitalea sp. | reverse complement strand
GAATCCCCTGACCGGTGGCGCGCAGTTCGGCGAAGCGAGCCCGTTGCCCTACTCCCAACAGTGGAACGTCGGCGTCCAGCGCGAGGTGGGGTATGGAACGATCGTCGACGTGAGCTACGTGGGCTCCCGCGGACGACATCTGCCGCTGAGTCGCCGCTTCAACGAGATCCCCTACGACCGTGCGATTGACGTCGAAGCGGCGGGCAGCGATCTTGCCGAACAGCTCGCGCGCCCGAACCCGAACGTCGATGGATTTGGCTCGTTCATGCACGTGGGCAGCTCGATCTATCACTCCCTGCAATTACGCGCCAGCCGGCAGCTCACGTCACGCCTCGGGTTTCAAGCGACGTACACCTGGTCGAAGTCCATCGACAATGGGAGCGGCCTGTTCAATTTCTCGCAACCGAATGGCAGCGACCATGGCCAGTTCATTACCGACTTCCCTGAACTGAACCGCTCGCTCAGCTCCTTCGATCGTCCACACGTCTTCGCTGTGGCGGTGCAGCACATGACCGGAGGTCCGGCCATCGTGCGAGACATCCAGGTGAACCTGATCCTCACGGCGAGGTCTGGCCTGCCGGACACGATCACACAGAACAGCCTTCATCCGTTGGCCGTGCAGCAACGGCCGGATGTCGTCGGCGACAATCTCGGAGGCTTCGCACCTGACCAGACCGCAGAGGAAACGGCCATTCGATACCTGCTGCCGACAGACGACCCCAACTTTCCGTTTCGCCCGGTCGGCCCGCTGTTCAGCGGCTCGGGTGACGACCGTGAGCTCGTGCTGCCGTTCGAAACACCTGGGAATCTCGGACGCAACACGACCCGCGAGCCGGGTGAGCTCAACGTCGATCTGGCGCTGGCGAGACGCTTCCCGCTTCCTGGCGGCCTCGGTCTGACGGTGCGGGCGGAGGCGTTCAACCTGCTGAACCGTGTCAACCTCAATGGGCCCAACACGTCGTTGAACGTCATTGTCGATCCGAGCACGGGCGAGGCGGTCTTCAATTCGCCCAACTTCGGCTTGATCACGAGCGCCAAGGCTGCCAGGTTCATGCAGCTCGTCGCGCGGATTGATTTCTGACGTCGTCGGACGGTGACATCCACGGGATAACGGCCGCCTCGGCGAGGCGGTCCTCCCATTGTCTGTGGTAGGGCGCGTTCGCCGAACGCGCCGTCGACAATTCTTCGAAGAGGTCCAATGTACGTTCGCGTGGTCGCACTGTGTCTGGCCCTTCTGCCCTTCGTCCAGGCCGCGCAGGAGCGCTGGCTCGATGTGCCCCCAGTGGACTTGTCGGCGCTGGGCCCGGACGATTTCAGAGACGATGAGCTCGATCTCCCCTACTATCTCGCGCACTTCCACCGACTCGCGACGAGCGTCCGCGAGTCGGGACCAGATCGCGGCTTCATCGACGTCGCGGTCTGGCGGGCGCCCAAGGACAACCAGCCCTACAACGCCCGCATCATGGAGAACATCCTGGCGCTCGCGTACTTCTACACGACAGACCGGCCGTGGAACCCATATCGTGGCTCCCCGGCGGTGCGACAACGCCTCGAGGCGGCGCTCGACTTCTGGTGTCGCATCCAGGCAGACGACGGGCAGTTCAGCGAGTATGCGCCAGAGCGCTGGAACTTGGCTGCAACGGCGTTCGCCACGAAATTCGTCGGGCAGGCGCTGGTGCTCCTCGCCGACGGTCCCCCTATCGATGCCACACTCCGGCAACGTGCGATCGAGGCGCAACGCCAAGCAGTTCACATCGTGCTCACCGACCCGCAGTTGTACGAGCATGGCCTCCGCTTCTCCAACCAGTACACCAATGTCTGGAGTGGCGCGTTCGCGCTGCTTCGCGTGCGCCCGGACGAGGAGCTGCGGTCGCTTCTGGAACGGCGTATTCGGGAGACGCACACGGAGCTCCAGAGCCCTGTCGGCTATTTCTACGAAGCCGATGGTCCGGACTGGGGCTACAACTTCAATACGCATCAAAGCAACCTGCAGGGCGCGTGGCACTACACGCGCGGCACCGCGCTCGGAGCGCAGTTTGTCGAAGAGGAACGGCGTTGGGCCGAGTGGCTCTCCTACAACGCGCTCCTCGAGCCGGATGGGTCGAGGTTCGTCCTGAATCGTGGCATCGAGACGCGGCAGCAGCATGCGGTCCTCGAGGGGATCCCGGCGCTGCAGTCCTCCCGCACGGATCTCAGCGCAACGCTCAAGGAGAGCAGCGGACGCTCGGGCACGGGCGCACGTCAGAACAAGACGCGTTCTGTGCTGGTGGTGGCCGAAGTGGCGCTCGCGCTCATCCTGCTCGTGGGATCCGCGCTCCTCATCCGAAGTGCAATCGCGCTCAGAGCCGTCGAGCCCGGCTTCAACCCGACCAATGTGCTGACGATGCGCATGTCGTTGAACGATCCGCGGTTCCTGCAAGCGGACAACGTCGAGCGGCTGGTGCGCGACGGCGTCGAACGCCTTCGTGCGCTGCCTGGTGTTCTCGAAGCCAGCGCGACCTGCTGTGTGCCGCTCGAGGGCGGCTATGGTCTACCGTTTGTCATTGCTGGTCGGCCGCTGCAAGACGACCCATACCACGGCGGCGGCGGTTGGGTGACGGTATCTGCCGGATACTTCGAGGTGTTCGAGATTCCCGTCCGGGCGGGACGCGTGTACACGGATCGAGACACGCGCGAGTCGCCGCCGGTGGTCGTCATCAACGAGGCGATGGCTCGCGAGTACTGGCCAAAGGGCGATCCGCTCGCCGACCGGCTCGTGATCGGTCGCGGCGTCATGCAGGAGTTTGCCGAGGAGCCGGAACGGCAGATCATCGGCATCGTCGGCGACGTGCGCGACGGCGGGCTCAACAACGATCCCGGACCGCGGATGTACGTCCCCCAGCCGCAGGTGCCTGATGCGGCCAACGCGCTGAACGTCCGCATTACTCCGATGGCCTGGGTCATCCGAACACAGGTGCAGCCATACTCGCTGAGCAGCGCGATCCAGGAAGCGCTACGCCAAGCCACTGGCCTGCCGGTGTCCGACATCCGCTCGATGGAGACGGTGGTCAGCCGCTCGACGTCGCGCCAGCGCTTCAACATGTGGCTCATGACCGTGTTCGGCGCCTCTGCGCTCCTGCTGGCCGCTATCGGGATCTATGGCTTGATGGCGTACTCGGTCCAGCAGCGGACACAAGAGATTGGCATCCGGCTCGCGCTGGGCGCCGAAGCGAGCCAGGTCAAGAACATGGTGATCGTTCAGGGCATGCGTCTCGCGATCATCGGTGTCGTGATTGGCATCGCGTCCGCTTTCGGCCTGACCCGCTTTATTGCCAGCTTCCTGTTCGGCGTTCAGACGTGGGACCCGATGGTCTTCGTCAGTGTACCGCTGGTCCTGAGCATCGTGGCGCTCGTCGCCACGTGGGTGCCGGCGCGCCGCGCCAGCCGTGTCGATCCGATCGAGGCGCTGCGGTACGAATAGGCGGTCCCTTGTCTACCAGTACAGCTTCACGCCAACTTGGATCTCACGCGGGCTGTTGGCCTGGCTCGTGACCGTGCCGAAGGCAGCGCTCGTGACGCTGCCGTTTGGGGCGGCAAACTGTGTGCGGTTGAAGAGATTGAACACGTCCGCCCGAAGCTGCAGACGATACCGATCAACCCGGACGCTCTTCGAGAAGGTCATGTCGACATTCTTCACGCCGTCGGCGCGAACGTCCGGGAGCGCTCGGCTCACATTGCCAAAGGTAAACGGCTCGGCCGGGCTGAAGACATCGGTATCGAACCAGCGCTCGATCGTCGGATCGTCGAGCCGGGCGCTGCGCGCATCACGCACCGCTGGCCGATTCACTCTGATGGGAAAGCCGCTCTGCCACCTAGCAATGACTGCGACCGTCCAGTCGCCGACGAGCGCGTTGACGAGGCGGGGCAAGCTGGTGGCCAGGCGGCGATTGCGGCCGAACGGCAGGTCGTACACGGTGCTCACGACGACATTGTCTGGGACGTCGTAGGTCGACAACGACCGCTCTGCGCGCCGGTCGTAGAAGTTGAGGATGCTCGTGCCGCCCACCTGATCCGACGCCTCGTCTATGAGCTTCGACCACACGTACGACGCCATGAGCGTGAGGCCGCGCGACGCACGCCGCTCCGCCTTGACGACCATCGCGTGATAGAAGGCGCTCGTGGCGTCCGCGAACTGCTGCGACACGGCGGTGTACTGCGGAAACGGCAGTAGGAGCTGACGCCGCGCGACCGAGGGGGCTGAGAGGGGCCCGCTCTCGATGAGACCGAAGAAAGGATTCGCAACGAGCTCGTCGAGCTGATTGCCCAGGGCGAGGAGCTCTGGGTCGATTGAGTTTTCTTGGAAGACGACGCCGGACTGCAACTTGGTTCCCTTGTTTCCAAGATAGGCGACGTCGACCAGCAGGCGTTCACCAAGCTGGCGTTGTAGCGACAGGCTCCACTGTTGCGTGTAGCCCACCGGCTGGTCGCGTGTCGTGCTCGCCAGGTTGAAGCCCACGTTCGTCAGAGGGTCGCGATCTCCCGTCGGAAGATTGAAGCCTTGCGGGAATGGGTCGCGCAGATAGTTGGTTGGCACGAGCCCATCGAGACTTGCGACCCATGGGGTCGTCGTGTCGAAGCCAACCGAGCCGATCCGCCTGACGGGCATCGGAGCATAGAAGATGCCGTAGCCGGCGCGCACCACGGTGGTCGGTGTGGCGCTGTACGCGATGCCCACGCGCGGAGCCACGTTGTTCCAATCGGTGTCGAGCTGGTTGCGCGGGCCATCGGCCCCCGCGAAGCGGAGCACACCGCGCAAGGGAAGGCCGGTGGCCTCGGCCAGGGGGCTTGGCGCATCGAGATCGAGCCAGGTCAGGCGGTCGAACCGTTCCGTCATCCCGGTGTCAACGTCGTAGCGGAGTCCCAGGTTGACGGTCAGGCGCGGCGAGACTCGCCAGTCGTCTTGAATGAACAGCCCATAGGCGCGCCGCTGGAGGGCAAGGCCGCTGATGTGGTCCACGTTGCCGCCGGAACCGGCGCCCAGCAGCAGTGAAGCGACGCCATGACCCGCGTCGGGAGTCGCCTGATTCGCGATCGGTCCCTGCGTCATGCTGCGAGAGAACGAGAACGAGCCGGCAGGGTCGTTGTTCTCGAACGCGTTGAACTGCAACGCACGAACGTCGACGCCGGCCTTGAGGACGTGCCGTCCCGCCAACCGGTGCACCTGTCCTGCGACCGAGTACGTATTGCGCGGCTGGTCGTTGCCGAAGCCGTTGCCGATGCCCGTGACATCGGCAACAGCGAATTGCGGCCACAGGCTCGTGTCGAGCTGGCTCATGTACTGTGGGAAGCCCAATTGCAGCAGGTCGAACGTCGGCGCGACGATGTTGGCGTGTGCCCTCGTGAATCCCACGCGGAGCTCCGCCGTCGTTGTGGGCGAAAGGACGATCGTGTCGCCCAGCACGGCATTGGTGTAGCGGTCGACGACCGTGCTCTCGTCCGGTGAGCTGCCACCAGGCCAGCGCGCCGCCGCCTCCTGGTCGGAGCGCTGGTAGGCGTAGCGTCCGAACAGGCGATGGCCCTCGGAGAGTTGATGGTCCACGCGAATGTTGTAGTTGTTCGTATCCGTGGTCTGGTCACCCGTAAACGCGTAGTTGTTGGCGCCGGTCACCGGATCGCCTGGCTGGTTCGGCTCCGGATAGGACTGGAGGACACTTTCGCCTACGGGATCCCAGCGGTCTTCCGGAATGCGATTGCCCGGGAACGGGTCGCGCACGACATCGCCGCTTGGACGCCTGCGTGTCGTCAACGGATCGTAGATGACGATCGGTCGCCCTTGCGCGTCACGCGTCCCCGAGAAATCTCCCGCGCGCTGCGCCATCGTGGGTACGGTCGAGATCAACGCTTGCGGAAACTCCTGGCGCAGGCCCTCGTAGCTGCCAAAGAAGAACGTCCGATCGGCGTGGATCGGCCCCCCCACCACGCCACCGAACTGATTGCGCGTGAAGTCCGGCGGCTCGAGCCCTACTTGCTTCGTAAAGAAGTCCGTGGCGTCGAGGGCGTCGTTGCGATAGAAGTTGTAGGCTGTTCCCCTCAGCTCGTTCGTGCCAGACTTGGTCACAACAGTCAGGATGCCGCCAGTCGTGTGGCCGTACTCCGCCGAGAAGGCGTTGGTCTCGACCTTGAACTCCTGCGTGGCATCGACCGGCGGAATGTACCCGACGTACGCGTCACCCGTGACATTCGCCGCACCATCGAGCAGCACGTCCTGGCCACGATGCCGTCCGCCGGCGACCCGAAAGTTCGCCTTGAAGAAGTTGCGGCCTGCACTGCGACCGCCGCCGCTGCCGAAGTTCGCACCGGTCGTCACACCCGGCGTGAGCGTCACCAGGCTGATGGGATCTCGCACGTTGAGCGGGAGCTCGTGGATGCTCCGCTCCGTCACCACGCTGCCCACGTCGGCCTTCTGCGACTCGAGCAAGGCGTCTGCGGTCACTTGCACCTCTTCCTCGACGCCGCCTGGGCGCAGGACGAAATCGGCTCGCGCGACGTGGTCGTTGACGAGCACGAGCCCATCGCGGACGGCCGGCGTAAAGCCCTCGAGCTCAGCCGTCAAGACATACGTACCGGGCGGGAGCGCTGGCACGCTGTAGTAGCCGTCTTCGTTGGTGACGCCTAGGCGTGCGCTGCCCGTGTCGCGCTGCACCACGGTGACCGTGACTCCGTGCACGACGCTGTCCGACGTATCCGTGACACGCCCGCTCACTTGAGCTGTCTGGGCAAACAGTGGCTCGGAGAATACGGCGAGGAGGATTGTCAAGAGGATCGGTCTGTGCATGCGCGGCGACGCTACCACGCGCATGCAATGTCAATGTAACAGCCCCCGATACCGTCGCGTGCCGCATACGCGAGCCAGCCTTCGCATTCCCCTCGGCGCGATGCGCAGGAGGCAGTCGCTCGCGACAGAATGACCGAGTACGTTACGGTACTTGCATGCTCGAGCAATCGCAGACTCCTCGTAGTCGAGGTCCACTCGTGGCGGTGGCGCTCGTGGCGGCCGTGCTCAGCGGTGGGCTGGCCTGGTATCTGAGTCGCGCCGCTGAAGACCGAGGCACAGAGCCAACGATGCCTGCGACACCACCGGCTTCCGCTCGAGACGAGGCAGCGCCCAAGGCTGCGCCGCCTCCTGTGAAGAAGCCTCCTCCGGCGCGTGAGGAGTTGCCGAAGCCTACGTCTCCGCCACCAGCTGTCGAGCCGCCAGCGCCAGAGCTGCGCGTGAATAGCGACGTCCCCGGCGCGATGGTGTTCATCGACCGTAAGTTCCTCGGAAAGACGCCGCTCGTGACACGGAACGTCACGCCGGGAACCCATCAATTGAACCTGGTCGCGGAAGGCTACACCGCGGCCGTGCGTACGATCGAGATTGGCGAAGACACGACGAGCGTCGATATCGAGCTCAACGAGGTCACGCTGGACGAGACGGTCGACGTCGTGCACAAACATGCCTTCGGCTCCTGTGAAGGACGTCTCGCCGCCTCCCTTGAGGGCTTGAGATATAAGCCCTCCAAGGGCGACCATGCGTTGTCCCTGCCTTGGGGCCAACTAGGCACCTTTCGTGTGGACTATCTCGACAAGACCTTACGAGTGGAGCAGGAGGGGGGGCGCACCTGGAACTTCACGACGCGGGCAGAGAACGCCGATCCGCTCTTCGTCTTCCACCGTGACGTGGAGAAGGCTCGCCAGCAGCTGTCCGGGAACTGATCGAGCAGGCGCGGCTGACATTCGCCTCCCGAAATTCAAAAGCAAGAGTCGGAGTGCCTACCGATGTGTGTTCCTTCAGTATCGGTCAAGGGCAGGTCAGCGACCTGCCGGGGACCGAAAGGAGTACGATCATGACCGGCATGGCGAGGACGACAGACGAGGCACCAGCCGCGTATTCGAGCGATGAGGAGCGCTGGGCGGCAGTGGTACGCCGCGACGGCCGGGCAGACGACCATTTCTTCTACTCGGTTGAAACGACCGGCATCTATTGCCGGCCCTCTTGTGCGGCGCGACGACCTGGACGCCAACACGTGCGCTTTCACGCCACCGTCGACGAGGCAGAGCATGCGGGCTTCCGGCCGTGCCTGAGATGCCGGCCGAAGGGGCCCTCGCTGGCCGAGCAACAGGCAGCGGCCGTCGCGAAAGCGTGCAGCTTGATCGAGACAGCCGTGGAGATGCCTCGCCTCGAGGCACTTGCCGCGGCGGTAGGGATGAGTCGCTTCTACTTTCACCGGGTGTTCAAGGCGCTGACAGGGGTGACCCCGCGCGCGTATGCCGCCGCTCGGCGGACCGAGCGGCTCCGGACGGAGCTCCCGCGAAGCCAGACGGTGACCGACGCCATCTACAACGCCGGCTTCAATTCGAGTAGCCGCTTCTACAGCGCCTCGTCTGCCGTGCTGGGCATGACGCCCACACGGTTCCGGTCGGGCGGCGATGGCGCAGCAATCCGCTTCGCGGTGGCGGAGTGCTCAATCGGATCCATCCTGGTGGCGGCCACCGACAAGGGTATTTGCGCCATTATGCTGGGCGACGATCCCGACGTTCTCGTGCGGGATCTGCAGGACCGATTCCTGAGTGCCGCGCTCGTCGGTGACGACCCAGCGTTCGAACAGCTGGTGGCGACGGTGATTGGCTTCGTGGAAGCGCCGGCGACCGGCCTCGACCTTCCGCTGGACATTCGCGGCACCGCCTTCCAGCACCGCGTGTGGCAGGCGTTGCGCGAGATTCCTGCCGGACAGACGGTGAGCTACTCTGACATCGCACGTCGTATCGGCGCGCCGAACGCGGCGCGCGCCGTCGCGCACGCGTGCGCGTCGAACGCCATCGCTGTTGCCATCCCCTGCCATCGCGTCGTCCGGAACGACGGAGCCCTCTCGGGTTATCGCTGGGGCTTGGCGCGCAAGCAGCAGCTCATCGAGCGAGAGGCGTCATCATGACGCGTGGAAGTCTCCATGCGCACGCCACCCACCTTACTGTGTCCGAGCGAGTCGCGGCACTCGAATGGCCGCACCTCACCGCGGAGCTCGACACGCACGGCTGTGCGATGGTGAGCTCGCTACTCACGGCCGAGGAATGCGCGGCACTGGCCGATCTCTATGCTGAGGAGGCGCGGTTCCGCAGTCGAATCGTGATGGCACGCCACGGGTTCGGACGGGGCGCGTACAAATACTTCGCGTCGCCGTTGCCGGAGGTGGTGGCCGATCTACGGCGCACGCTCTATCCACCATTGGCGGTCATCGCCAACCGCTGGAACCAAGCGATGGGGATCGCGGTTCGGTATCCGGACGACCACGCGGACTTCATCGATCGGTGTCATCGGGCTGGCCAGAACAGACCAACGCCGCTCCTCCTGCAGTACGGCGAGGGCGATTACAACTGCCTCCATCAGGATCTCTACGGGGAGCATGTCTTCCCGCTGCAGGTGGCCTTTCTTCTCTCGGCGCCGGCGCGTGACTTCACCGGGGGAGAGTTCGTGCTCGCCGAGCAGCGCCCCCGCATGCAGTCGCGCGCCGAGGTCGTGCCGCTCGCGCAGGGAGATGGGGTGATCTTCCCGGTGCACCATCGACCCGTGCAGGGCACTCGTGGTTGGTATCGCGTCACGTTGCGCCATGGGGTGAGCCGCGTGCGGAGCGGCCGGCGGCACACGCTCGGCATCATCTTCCACGACGCGCAGTGAGGATAGTCGTGATCGATGGACGGTCTGCGGGACCGACGCCGACGTAGTGGAATCGGACGAGGCCGGATGGGTCGATGAGCACGTCACCACCGAGCTGAGCCGTATCGGCATGCGGGCGTCCGGGCAGCTTGCCGCGGGCCAGCTCCTTCGCGTAGGCCCACCACGTGCTTGGCCCCCATAGGTCCCACAGGCGTGCGTGATGCATGCCGTAAGCCTGGTACAGCGTCCGCTCTCTGTCGATGAGGATTGGCCACGCGATCCTCATATCCTCCGCATACGCGCGGACGAACGGTGTGGTCTCGAACGTCACCACGGCGATGCGCGTCGCCAGGTCGTTGAAGGTCTGTTCGTGTTGCTGCAACTGCAGCAAGTGCCTGCGGCAGGGCAGTCAACCGAGGTGTCGATGAAAGACGAGCAGTAGCCACGCCCCCTGATAGTCCGCGAGCCGATGCACCTGGCCGATGGCATCCGGAAGCTCGAACGGCGCCGCTAGCTGACCAACACGATTTCCTTTGGCTCCTCTTTCCACGCGCGATACCTCCTACCGGACTTACTCGGCCTCCTGCGAACTATATCCAGGCGACATCGCAGTTGACTTCCTCTCCGCCTATGGGATATATGTCGAAGTCGGAGGCATCATGAGCCCATCGAAAGCAGACCTTCCTCAGGGCACGCTTGACCTGTTGATCCTCAAGGTCGTCGCCCTCGGGCCGCTTCACGGCTATGCCATCGCGCAGCGGCTCCAGCAGATCTCCCGTGACGTGGTCCAGGTGCAGCAAGGCTCACTCTACCCTGCCCTGCATCGTCTCGAAAACCGCGGATACCTGGCTGCGGATTGGAAGCTCTCCGATACGGGGCGCGAGGCGAAGTTCTACCGGCTCACGCGCAAGGGTCGCGCTCACCTGGAGAGCGAGACGGCGAGCTGGCACCGCTTGACCGAGGCCGTTGGCTTGATTCTGCGGGCCGCCCACGGAGACGCCTCGTGATCTGGTACGGAGCGAGGTCTAAGACAAAAGGCGCGAGGGGTCTAAAAGACCCCTCGCTACGTACCGTGCTACGTACTGTGCGCGTGGTGCGCGTGCACTCAGAGAAATGCGCCGTTTCGCTCGGTCCCGAGCTCTGCGTAGCCGAGATCAGAGCTCACGCCAGGGTTCGATGCGAAGCTGAACCCGATTTCGGAGCCCGAGAATGAGCCCACGGCCCTCGCAGCGGCGAAGCTGCCAAGGAAGGCCGCTGGGTCGGTCGGCGAGACCGCTGTACCTTGGCCGAGATCCATTGGTGCCTCGATCGCTTCCCACCGCACGTCGAAGCTCACCAAGGCTGGAATGACGTTCGGGCCGAAGATCTGGAAGCTGTCGATGACTGGAACGTCCCGCGCATGGAGGAAGGCAAACCTCCCCCTGCGACTGAAGGTCACTGCACGCTTTGGGAGCTCAACTATCCAGAAGAGCTCGTTGAGGGGAACGCCGCCGTTGAAGTCGTGAATCTGCGAGCCCGAACCGGGCTCGAAGAGATCGATTCATATCAGCGCGAAGGCGGCTCGGTTCGTCGAACCGTCGTCGGCAATGTAGGTGCCCTCGAAGGCGCGAAGGTCAACCTCGAGGTTGTACTGCTTCCCGTCGCTGCCGGTCGCTGCGCCTGCGAGAAACGCCAGCGCCGTGGCACCGCGGAAGTTGGTGATTGTGCTCGGCTCGACGTCGAGCCCCTGAAGGGCGAGTCCAGTGAAGGGTAGCGTGATCGTCGGTGGACCAGGCAGGAAGACGTGGATGATCCCTGTTGGCCCGACAGGGAGCCCACCAGGGATCGGTGACGGCAGCGGGGCCGGGCCGTGATGGTGATGGTTACCGTTGCCGCTGGCGGCACGAGGCCAGGCGAGCGCGGTGGCCGCGCCCGCAGCGGCTAGCGTGCCCGCTGCGCTCCGGAACAGCGTCCGTCGAGTGAAGGGCGATACCTCCATATCAGAGAGCTCACGCATGTCCACCTCCTGTATGTAACGGAGACGGTGGTCAAACAACGGGGAGGACCCGGGGAGGAAAGGAGGAGTCTACGCCCCTGACCGCACAGTGTCAAACGGATCGATATCACGACACAGGTAGGGCGCGCTCGGAGAGCGCGCCGTCACGGCCGCCTCGGCGAGGCGGCCCTACCTAGTGTAGCCGGCGTTCAGGTCGCTACCCGGAACTGCAGCGCGCGAACGAGCTCCGCCTGCGTCAGCGCGACGAGGACGTCTGTTGGCCCTGCGCGGTCAACCAGACCGGCTGGACGAATGCGCCGTTCCCCGCCGAATCCCACGCCGCAAATCGCACCCAGGCCTTCCCAGTCGCGTCGAACGGCAGGTTGAACCGCTTCGTGGAGAACGGTGGCAAGTCGGTCGCGCGGATCACCTGCCGGTCGACTTTCTTTCCATCTCCCCAGACCACCTCCACGAACTCGAGCGGAAACGTCCATTCCAGCTCCGCGTTGATGGTCCGCTGCGCTCCACTCCCTTCGACCGCGTAGCTCTTGATGAGAATCTCGCCAGTCGTGACCCAGAAATCGCCACTCCGTACCGCCTTCAGGATCGGGCTCCAATCGTCCGCGGGGCCCGGAAGCCGGTCCAGCTTTACGTAGTTGACGGGATGGCCCGGATAGAGGTCGTCCTCGGGGCCCTTCTGATAGGTGTCCACGTCGCCGATCAGATACTTGGGTCGCAAGCCGGCGTTGGCGTAGAGATTGTTCATCGTGTCGATCGCATCGAAGCAGCGATACTCGCAGATGCGCTGCTGGGACAGGTCTTCGCCCATGCCCGGCTTGAAGGCAATGCCGAGATACCGATCGTTCTTGACCCAAGGCTTGTCGAAGATCGCCTCCGGGTAGCCCGTGGTTCCCTTCGTTCGCGGGTGCGCGTGGAACCAGTAACCGCCCTCCGCGTCGAGCATCCGCTGCACGTCGTCGGTCGAGCCCGTGTGGTAGACCTTGTCGAAGCCTGGCAGGCTCTCAGTGAACGGCTGCCCTTCGTCCCGTCGCTTCGTCCAATACACGTTCTTCGGGAACATCACGTTGTAATGGCCGCCGAAGTAGGCGCTCGGCTCTTCCCACGGTGTGACCAGGAAGTCCGTGTCGGAGGCCTTCTGGGATGCCAGCGCATAGTCCCGCTGGTCTTCGAACCTCCCCGGCCCCGTGTCGTTGCCCCGTAGATCACCGTGAAAGTCGCTGAGGCCGACAATGTTGATGCCGATTGCGCGCATGGCCATCAGATCCTGAAACGTGTGCTCGAGCGATCCGGCGGCCCGTAAACGCTCGGTGAACCGCAGGTGGAAGTGATTCACCATCGTCTTGTACCCGGGCACTGCTTTGAAGCGGTCGCCCCGCGTGAAAGCCATCGCCGCATCTCGCGTCGGCTCGGCCGCGTCGGCACTCGCGAGGAAGTACACCGACATGTGCTGCCAGGTTCCGGGCGGCGCGTTGTGCAACGCGAAGTTCTCGAGATACCGCACCACTTCCTCACCCTCAGCCTGCCTGACGCCTATTCCGAACTGGCTGTCGCTGTCCTTTCGGTACCAGACGTACCCGAGGTTGGTGTCCACTTCGCGGGTGAAGAAGAAACGGTGTGGCGAGGGGAAGGTCGCCACCGACCCACCCTTCCCTTCCGCCACCAGGACACGGTTCTTGGCCTTGACGTTGACCCGCGCGT
Source organism: Luteitalea sp. (assembly GCA_009377605.1). Lineage (NCBI taxonomy): Bacteria > Pseudomonadati > Acidobacteriota > Vicinamibacteria > Vicinamibacterales > Vicinamibacteraceae > Luteitalea > Luteitalea sp. The sequence continues at coordinate 49,632 of WHTT01000011.1, read as the reverse complement.
CGTTCTCGATGCCGCCGAACTCGTACTGCTGCGGGTCGCCGCCAGTATCGCGCCACGTCACGCGCGGCAGCACGCTCGTCGAGAAGCCCCGCAGGCCGCCTTCGTACTTGTAGGCCACCGAGGGCTCGTCGGTCTTGACGATGGCGTCCATCCGGAACATGCGCGTGCCGCGGTAGGCCGTGAAGCGTAAGTCGCCCGCGAAGATCCCCATCGACAAGCCGGGGAAGGTCACCTCGATCCGCGCGCCATCCGTCTTCACCGTGCACGACGTCACCGCAAACGAGGCGTCGGCGCGTCGAACCTCCTCCGGCGTCCGCGGCAGTCCGAAGACACGGCCCTCGGGGAGACCGAGCGCCGCGCTGGTGCCACCCTGCCCCCGGCCCTGCGCCTGCCGGCCCGAGGCCTGGCCACCACGGGTTGGCTTCTGACCCTGCCGGGGCGGCAGGGACTCTGGTGTTCCCGGTACGAGGAGCGGTGCATCCCAGAACGCATACCACTTCTCGCGCTCGATCACTTCTGGGGTGATTTCGACACCGAGCTGCCGCAGGGGTTGCGCCTGTTGTGTGGTCATACGCCGTACGCCACTGACCACGTAGTACTCCGGCACGAGATCTCGACCAAGCGGCGCCCATTGGCCGCCTTGCTTGCGGATAGCCAGCTCTCGAATGACGGGCTGCCCACCCTGGATGCCGTACTGCGCGCGCAGCTCACTCTCCTCGTCGCCGGCCCACGTCACGACCAGCGTGTCCTGGTCGACCGCCGCCGTCAGGCCGGTGAGCGCAGTGTAGCCGGAGAGGTCGCATTTGAGCGGATCCGCGAATGCGGTGGCCGCAACGAACAAGGTGATCGCGGTTAAGAACAGTCGCATGGGAACCTCAGAAGGAGAAGCGCGCACCGACCCGCGCGACACGTGCCGGCACGACGTTGGTGGCATAGCCGAACGTTGGACCGGAGGCATACGTGAGGGCCGTAGGCGTCCCGGAGTTGAAGACGTTGAAGACATCGAAGTCGACGTCGATCCGCTTGCCGCCGAAGGGGAACCGCTTGCTGGCCCGAAGATTCACGAGCTTGAGGGCGGGCCCGTGTGTCGTGCCATACGGTTCGAGACGCAGCGTGACCGTGCTGAGCTGCGCGAGCGGCGGTCCGCCATCAGGGTCGACCGCGCGGAAGATGTTGGTGCGCGCTCCCACGCTGCCCTGCTTCGCCTGAAGAAACCCGCTGAGCATCACGTCGCCCGGTAACCGGTACGTGCCACTGACGGTCGACGCCCACTCCCATGTTTGATTCTTCGGGAAGTACTCGGTGTTGGGCGTCTCGCGCAGCGGATCGAGCCAGACGTCGTTCTTGATCGCCCAGAAGGATGCCACCGCGCTCCAGCGGCCCGTCGATCGCTTCGTCAGCGTGAGCTCGATCGACTGCCAGGAATCCGGGTCGTCACTGTTGACGCGCTGGCTGCCGACGAACTCGGCGCCGCGGAGCGCCGCGTCATAGTCGTAGATCGTGACCGCTCCGCCGTCATCGCCCGTGTCGAGCACGCCGTCCGGCCCGGGATCACGGCGTGTGAGCGGAATGTCGTAGGCGCTGTGCGGCCGCAAGACGTTCACCTCGTCGTACTGGCGACGCCGCTGCTTGAAGACGTAGAGCGCGCGGAAGCCCAGGTTCTCCAGCAGCTCCCGCTCGAAGCTCGCCGTGGCCTCGGTCGTGGTCGGCTGCTTCAGGTTGGGCGTGAGGATATTGTTGCTCGCCGCCGTGATGCTGAGGAAGTCGGGCCCGTTGAGGTCGAGGCTCACCTCACCCGGCGTGTAGTTGTCGTTGCCGTCCGTGTCGCGCCATCGGAACACCGCGGTGGACAGCGCATTTCGGTTGTAATCGGTCGCGAACTCGTCTCCAATCGCGTCCACGAAGACTCCGAACGTCCCCTTCACGACCGTCTTCGGGTTGAGATTCCAGGCCAGACCGGCGCGCGGCATCACGGCGTTCCAGGTCAAGACGTCCAGCTTCGGAAAGCTCCCAGCCGGATAGAGCTCCGGGAAGAACGGGCTGGCCTCCTTCGACTGCGCGGGCAAGTACGAGTGCTGCCGCTCGAAGCGGAGACCAAGGTTCGCTGTGAGTCGCTCGCTGATTCGCCACGTGTCCTTGAGATACGCCGCGTACACCGTCGCCCAGCTCGAGGGCTCGATCGGCGAGTTGATGATCTCGATCTCGCTCGCCTGTCTAGACCGCTCGCCCACGCGGTCGTAAACGAGCATGTAGTTACCGTTGCTGTGATTGAGCCGGCCGCTGCCGGCGTGCTCCCAATAGAGCGAGGTGCCGGCCTTCATCTCGTGTCGTCCGCCGAGGAACCGCTCCGGGAAGAAGCTGACGCTGCCGTCCGCCTGCCAGCGGTCGCGCGGGCGCTGCTCTGAGGCCTCGTGCGGGCCGGTCCGTAAGCCGGTCTCGCGGTCGAGCCGGCTCGGATTGTCCGGGCTCATGAAGCCGGCACGCGGTGCGGAGTAGTCGGCGACGTACCCGGCGTAGCCGCCAACCACGTTGACCAGCAGGCGCGGCGTGACCATGCTCTGAATCTCGCCCTTGTAGATAGATGTCGGGTTGTAATAGTGGCGTGTCGCCTCGAGCGGACGGAAGCGGCCAGCGCCGTTTTGCGGCTGCAGCTTGACGCTGGGCTGCCAGACGGCAATCAGCTTGTTGTTCTGGCTCAACTGATACGACAGCTTCAGGGTCGACACCCTCAGGCGTCGGGCGTCGTTCCTGCACGTTTGGCGAGGCCTTGCAGCTACGGCCCTACCAGTCGAAGGAACACGGCGTCTAGGTTCGCTTCGTGACGGGCCATCTTCTGCCGCTCGCCAGCTACCCAGCCTCGGTCAGAAGCCAGACGGCTTTGGTGCTCGGAGAGCATCCTCTGCACCTCGGCAGACTGTGGCCCCCCGCGGCCCCGACGGTTGGCGACCATCGTCCTGGGATCGATGGCCTCTCGAAGCTGTGCTTCGCTCAGGGGGAAGCGGGCTCCCTGGTTCAGCTCCTGATAGACCTGGCTGTACTCGGCATACGAGATCTGACTGGGCGTCTTCCCATTCGAGCGTCCGTAGGTCGTGATCGCCGACGCAAAGTTGTATCCAATCCGGAAAGGCACGCCGGCGCCTCTGAGCAGCGCGTCGGCTAGCTCGGTCATCGTGGAATAGTCCGCATTCACCGTTTCGAGCGTCCGTTCCGGATTGACGACCAGACCGTCGAGAATGCGCTGGAGAATGCGATACATCTCCGTAGCCTCGTCGCTGGCTTCCAGAATCTCGTCCTTGAGGTAATAACGGACATCGCTGACCTCGCCCATGGTGGTGTTGTGGGCCATCAGGAAGATCTTCTGGGACCGGGCCAGCACGCTGCTGGCCGTGCGCCGCAGCGATTCGATTGGCCCGGGATTCCGCTTCTGCGGCATGATGCTGCTTCTTCCCGTCATCTCGTCAGAGAGGTAGAGGCCGGGCGTGGGATCCGCGTAGGCGACGACCAGGTCCTGAGCGAATCTGCCCAGCGCGAGGGAGGAGATGGCGTACACCGCAGCCAGTTCGGCCTTGCTATCCGCGGGCGAAATGCTGATCGCGTCGTACGAGTTCTCGAGCATCGCTTCGAACCCCACGAGCTCCATCAGGCGCTCGCGATCGAGAGCAAATCCGGAGGTGCCGAGTGCACCGGCCCCCAGCGGGCTGTGGTTGAGACGGTGGTAGACCTCTCGGGCACGCTGCGAGTCGCGCTCGAGCGCGGACGACAGGGCCAGCAGATAGTGAGCGAGTGAGATGGGTTGGGCCTGGACCGCGTGAGTGTAGGCGGCAATGATCGTGTTCTCGTGCTTGCCCGCCAGACTCAGCAGCGCCTGTCGTGCATCGAAGAGCGAGTCCAGAACCTCGAGCGCCTTGTCCCGCATCAACAAGCGATTCATGGCCGCGCCGAGGTCGTTCCGGCTTCGGCCCATATGAAGCTTCGACGCCTCCGGGCCGGCCTTCTCGATCAGCTGCTTCTCGAACCTGAGGTAGTCCGATGGCCGAGCGGCTCCCGGGCGAGCCTCCGCTCGGGCAATCTCGCCGATGCCCATCGCAATGCGCTGCGCCTCGGCTCGCGGAATCAATTGCTGTTCGGCCAGCATGACGATCTGCGCCTTGTTGGCGAGCGTCATGAAATGGAAGGCGTCCCGAGGCTCGTCAGATTGAGCGAACAGTTGGGATGCCATCAACACCAGCGCCCCGGTAACGGCTATCACTCTCGAGGTGTTCACGATGGTTCTCCTGCAAGGTTCTGTCGTGTGCGTGCCGACGAGATCGCCGGCCCCGTGCACATTGGCTCCGCTTTTCGCTGCTGTCTGCCGGTGGGGTCCTCGCTCGGCAAGACTCTCGCGCACGACACCAATGCCCGCTCGACGGCGCGATCGGCGAGTTAAGGACTCGTCTAGGAATAAGTGTGCCATTGGACTTCGAAGTCCGCCCATCATAGGACCGCCCTCGGTCAACCGATGTCGCAAGCTGTCGCAGCAGCCAAGATGCCTCCTTCTCTGCTAGGCTGGCTGTGAATGCTTCGGGGTTCGTTCCTCCTCGTCTTTGCCGCGTCGGGGGCGGCTGCGCTCGTCTACGAAGTCACCTGGACACGACTGCTCGCGCTCCAATTAGGACAGGGGGTCGCCGCGGCCAGCACCGTGCTCGCGGCATTCATGGGCGGCCTCGCGGTGGGTGCAGCGCTCGGCGGACGCCTCGGCAACCGCTTGAGCCCCAAGCAAGCGCTGACCTCCTACGTCGGCTGCGAGGCGGCGATCGCCGGTCTCGCGCTCCTCGTGCCCTTCGAGCTGGCGGCGCTGCATCCGCTGCTCGTCATCACATACGCGAACGGCGACGGCGCGATCTTTGGGTTGTTTCGCGTCGTCTCCAGCCTGGTGGTCCTGTCGGCGCCGGCCGCGGTCATGGGGGCGACGTTTCCTTTGGCCTCGCGATGGATGGTCCGCGGGACGTCCAGCGCGGCGACCGATGCGGGCTGGCTCTATACCGCGAACACCGTCGGTGCCGCGAGTGGTGCGGTGCTGGCCGGCTTCTTGCTGTTGCCGAGCCTTGGCCTCAGCGGCACGACGTGGGTGGGTGTCGCGCTGAACGTAAGCGCGGCTGCAGGTGCGCTGGCGATTGGACGACGCGGCGCCGCGACGTGGACGGGCGCGGCGCGATCAGCAGCCCCGCGGCGGCCGGGCGTCGGGCCGCGTCGGCGCGGCGTGTCCCCCCGCGCGACTCGTGTGACGACTGCTCGGCCGCGGCTGGCCGCGCTCGCGCTGGCCGTCTCAGGCTTCTCGTCGCTCACGCTGCAGGTGGTCTGGACGCGGCTGCTGGCGCTCGTTCTTGGCCCGACCACCTACGCGTTCAGCGTGATCGTCACCTGCTTCATCGCCGGTATCGCGCTCGGTGCGGCGATCGGCTCCCGCCTCGCCGCTCGGACGCGCGACCCGCTCAGCGGGCTCGCCGTGTGCCTCGTCGTGTCGGTTGCGCTCGCCATGGCCGCCGCAGGCACGCTGAACCGTGGACTCCTGCTGATCGCCGACGTCGTCGCGCGCCCGGATGCTGCCTTTGGCAACGTGCTGGTGTGGCAGGTGCTCATCGTCGCGGCAATCCTGGTGCCCATGACGGTTGCGTTTGGCATTGCGTTTCCGTTCGCAGTTGCCGCGGCGACGTCGCGCGACGAATCACTGGTGACCGACCTCGGCATGATCTATGCGGTCAACACGTCCGGCGCCATCGCCGGATCGCTGCTCGCGGGCTTCATGCTGATCCCTTGGCTCGGCCTGCACGGCACCGTTCGTCTCGTGGCGCTCGTCTCGGTAGGCGGGGCTGTCGCGGTCACCCTGGCGGGAGGCGTGAAACGACGCGGGCGAACCGTCACCGCGATGGCGGCGGTTGCGGTGCTCGTGTGGGCATGGTGGATGCCGTCAGGCGATCCGCTCTTGCTTTCGAGCGGGGCGTACAAGTATGCGCCGCTCTTTCGGGGGCCGAACCTCGAGAGCACGCTCACTGCGGGCCAGCTGCGCTACTACCGCGAAGGCGCGGCTGCGACCGTCACCGTACGCGACCTTGCTGGAACGAGGTCCCTCGCGATCGACGGCAAGGTCGACGCCTCCGACGCCGGCGACATGCTGACCCAGCGAGTGCTGGCGCACCTGCCACTCTTGCTCCATCCCACTCCGAGGAACGTCGCCATCATCGGACTCGGCAGTGGCGTCACGTTGGGATCGGCGCTGCGGCATCCGATCGATCGCGCCACGATGCTCGAGCTCTCGCCGGGTGTCGTCGAGGCCTCACGGTTCTTCGAGCGCCAGAATCATGGCGCGCTTTCCGACCCGCGTACTCGGTTGATCCTCGGAGACGGCCGGACGCACCTGCTCCTCGGGACGACACGTTACGACGTGATCGTGTCGGAGCCGTCCAATCCGTGGATGGCGGGCATCGCGTCGCTCTTCACACGGGAGTTCTTCGAGGCTGCGCGCGCGCGGCTCGCACCGGGTGGCGTGCTGTGTCAGTGGGCCCACACGTACGACATCAGCACGGCAGATCTGAAGTCCATCGTCGCCACGTTTCTCTCGGTCTTTCCGGATGGCACGCTGTGGTTGGTGGGCGAGGGAGATGTGCTGCTGGTCGGATCCCGCGGACCACTGACCGCTCACCTGAGCCGGATCAGCAATGCCTGGCACCGCCCGGGCGTCGCGGAGGACCTCGCGGGTGTCGGCGCGCTCCACCCCTTCAGTCTGCTCTCACTCTTCATCGCCGAAGGATCGGCGTTGAGGGCGTGGACGGCAGGTGCGCCGGTGCAGACCGATGATCGAGCAGCGCTCGAGTTCTCCGGGCCACGGACCATCTACGCGGGGGGAGCGCCGGACAACGCCGCTCGGCTCCGGGCGCTGGCCCGGGCGACAGATCGCCCCGACGTGGTGGAACGAGCGCTGGCGACCGCCTCCGCCGCCGACTGGCGGGACCGTGGCTGGATGCTCATCCACGCGGAAGCCTACGCGTCCGCCACAGAGGACTTCATGCGCGCGCTCGACGTCGATCCGGACGACGCGCGAGCACTCGAGGGCGTGGTACGCGCAGCGGGAGAGGGTCGTCTCAGAGCTGGCGTCGAAGCACGCTTGCGCGAGCTGGCGACCGAGCCGAAGCGGGTGCCCGCCAAGCTCGCACTTTCACGGCTGCTCGCTGGCAGGGGGGAATACGACGAGGCCATGCGTCTTCCGCTCTCCGTCCTCCAGGCGGACCCGCGGAACGTCGAGGCGCAGGAGCAACTGGCGTCGGTCCTCGCCGATCTCGGAGACGTGAACCGGCTTGCGCCGGTGGTTGCGCAGCTGCAGGCCGAAGCCCCACAGAGCGAAGCCGCACGCTACTATGCGGGCACGCTACTGTTCATGCAGGGCCGGCTGGACCTCGCGGTGCAGGAAGCGCAGGCAGTCGTCGCCCAGAATGCGAGCCACGCCAAGGCTCAGAATCTCCTTGGGGCCAGCCTGGCACAGCTCGGACGACATGACGAGGCACAGGCGGCGTTTCAGGCATCGCTCGCGGCCAATCCGCGCGACCCGGCGACGTACGCCAACCTCGGCACACTGGAATTGGAGGCAGGCGATCGCCCAGGCGCCGCCCGATATTTCGCCGAGGCCTTGACCGTCGATCCAGCATCCGAGATCGCCAGGCAAGGGCTCGCCGAGGCGATGCCAGCGCGTTGACGTCTGAACTCAGGCAGATTTGGTCAACATGAAATCGACGTGCACAGCATCGTAGGGGAACACGACGCGGCCGTCGTCGGTCCGATTGAGCACACCCGCGTTGAGCAGGATACGCACATCGCCATGCACCGCCTTCACATCACGGTCGACGCGGCGAGCAGCCTCACGGATGGTCATGGCCCCTGCGCAGTCATTGCCTTCAGTAACTCCCAACGCTTCCTGGTCAGGGTCTGCCAAAGCAACTCGACCGACGCGAAAGAGATATGCGCCCCCTGTCGTTTGCCCTTGAAGGCCGTCAGCGCGCGGCGCGTTACGTCCTCGCGCGAGGCGACAGAGAGAGTCACGGTCTTCATTTGGACCTCAGCTCCGCGAAGGCGTCGATGTCGAGTTGATGACGTTCATGGAGCAGCAACTCGGCCTTCATGTTGGAGTTTATACCAACGCGGCGTGCTGTTGTCAATCGCTCCAACAGCCGTGCCGCCCCAGTTCTTCTCGGCTCTCGCTGAGACGCTGACTGTCGGCACCCTGAAGAGGAGACATGGAGGATGCTCGCACGCGCGGCGGTGCCGCCGACGGGGCATGACCACGGGTGCCACGCGTCCCGGTCGGCCGCGTGGAAAAACCACGAGCGGCGCTCACGCGCGGCGACCCGCCGAGCTCCGTGAGCTCGGCGGCGGTCGGGCGCCGCCCGTGGTTTTACTCCCTGGCACCGATCACGCGGCCTCCAACGGGACGGCGTTGGCACCCGTGGTCACGCCCCGCCGCCGCTGCCCGAATTCACCATCGCACGCATGTGTGCTTGATATGTCGTAGCATTCGAATCCGTGTGAACGGCGCACCCACGATTACGTCAGACACGCACAACATCGTTGTTCGCCGCCCTCGATGTGTAGAGGGGCACGGTGATTGGCCATTGTCACGCGCCGCATCCCTCGCGTGAGTTTCGCAAGTTTCTCGACCGTTCACCGGCGAAACCAGGCCCGGATTAGTAAACACTGCGGCTTTGTCGCGGGTAATACCGCGGACCGGCACATCTACGGTTTGCCGGTAATACGACCATTGGCGTTCACGCGTGCGTCGAATCAGCAAAGTCTGGGCGACAAGGGTAGGTCTGTCCTCGTAAACGTCAGTTCCCAGATCATGCCTGGGAAAGTCGCCAGATGGCGACAATCGTCCAGTGAATACGGCAAGGTGCTTGAGCTATCGATGGCTGACAAGCCGTTCGGACGCGCGATCCCACCGCCAAGCGGCCTTGTTGCCCTTCAGATGGACACCGCCGAGCCATCGATCGATGCCGTTTAAGCCGACCTGGTCTGCTCGACCTTCAATGACGTTTCGTCCTGCTTCTGTGATCGTGACGTTACCCAGGCCGTGTTGCGGCGTGTCCGATATCTGAAGGAGCGGATGCCGAGCTTCAGACAGATCGGACATCATTCGATAAAACGAGTCGTCCCCCATGAAGACCTGCTCCTCCTGACGCTGCACCGCGACGAAGAGCTGTCCTCCGGAGAGCGGACCACGCTCACGAAGGACCGAAAGAGCCTGCCGCTCCGTGCGGGACAATCCGTTGTCGACAGAGGGAAACTGTTCCAGATGACGGCGCAGCGCCGCGGCAATAAACGGTAAGGCGGACGTGTCGATCGCGATGAAACGCTCGATCTCCCTGGGATCCGGCGATGTGAATGCATTCCACGCCGCCTGCGCGGTTCCATACTGCGCTTCACCGACCGGTAGGCGCGTGTCGGCCAGCGACGCCAGTTGGTCCGCAGTCAGTGCTCCAAGCCCGACGAAATGATCCAGGCCGGGGTAGCGCCCGATGCAAATGAGGCTCAGCTTTACGCCGCCTAAATGCCGGCGACTGAACCAGTCGAGCACCTTGATGAGGATCAACTGGTTCGACAGCTTATTGTCGAGCCACATGACGACTTCGTCGTTTTGGGAGAAAGCAGCGAGTGTATTCTCATAAGCTTTCAGGTATTGCCGAGCCTCCTCGAGAGTGGTGTAACCGGCCTCGACGATGAAGTGGGCGCGGATGTCGAACCACGCTTCATCGTCAAGACCAGCAGGCGCCGGTCCTTCGTACATCAAGTCGCCATATACGGAAACGTCGCCAGGTATCGCAGATTCCCTCAGCGTCCCTGCTACGGACTCACCATCAGTGACATGCAGCATGGCGGATTCCACAATCGTCTGTTCCCTGAATACGTCTTCCAACGCCGGAAGGACTTCTGCAGCATAGGAAGCAAGCATCGGTTGCAGTTTCTGCCGGGCGCGCGTCATCAGCGACCGGGCCGTGCTCACGGATACACCGAGCGCTTCGGCCACCTTGCTGTGGCTGAGACCGTCGAGGTGAAACAGCGTCAGCGGCAGCCGGTATCGCGGAGGCAGGCACCCGACTGCGTCCCAAATCCGCTGCCGCAGCTCGATTGCCTCGAGCCGCTCGATGGCGGATTCGGTGTGATCCGATTGTCCGGAAAGCTCCAATTCGGTTTTGACATCCGTTAACCGGTAAAGGTCCGGCCGAAACACGCGCAGCCAGTCAATGGAAACGCCGAAAACAATGCGGCGAAGCCACGCCGCGAACTTCGCGGGGTCACTCAGAAGGTCGAGATTCAGCCACGCGCGGAGGAAAGCTTCCTGTGCCATATCCTCGGCCTCGAACCGATCATTGACCAGAAGGCACGCCTAACCCCAGATCGAGTGTTGATAACGCCGGATCAGTTCGCCATATGCATCCCGATTTCCTGCCCTTGCCAAGTGGACGAGTTCTACATCGTTCTTCGAGTCCATCTGCTCCTCACAGACTAGTCGAGTCTCACGGCACAAACGCTGCAGACAATCGCTCAACCACATGCAGACACTCGACCGCCCCGATAACCGAACGCTGTTCGTTATCGCTCAGCGTTGACCTGTAGCCGTGGACGGCAGTTGTCTCTAGAGCGGCCGATCTCGAGATGCTGCCTGCTCACAGATAGGTCCTCGCTGACGTGGGAGTGTTTTATGGATGCTTCCGTCAGTGGGCGAGAAGTCGGCATCTCGGACAAGTCCGGAGCGAGGTAGCGGCGGGTTAACCCCCGCTAACAAGTCGCCAAGGGTGCTCGTCGAGGTCGATGAACGGGATGCCCAGTCGGTTGGCCAATGGGAGTCCTACGGTGGTTTTGCCCGCACCTCCTGGGCTCACGAGTCGAATCATGACGCTCTTGATTCCTTCGTCAGATCGCTACTCAGGATTCGCACCGAAGGCGAGTAGGCGGCCGTCACAGTCTTTCACGACGAATTCGCGGGAGTGCCAGGGCATGTTCGCAAGGCCTCGCGTGAATTCGACGCCGCGGGCGGCATACTCGGCGTAGAGCGCGTCCGCGTCCTCAATGAATAGGTAAGCGTCGAGGAGCTCGTCCGCGTATTTGTCAGGATTCGGCGTAGGCGGCTGGGCGTGGCGAACGTGAATGGCGTGCTGGTCGCGCGCGACAATGGCGTAGACCGGCGGATTGTGCCAAGTGCCAAGACACTGGAAGCCGAGCTTCTCCCTGTAGTAGTCGAGCGTCGCCTGGATGTCCGTGGTGAAGAACTGGGGTGCGATCTGGCGGATCATGGTGCTCAACATGCCATTGTGGGCCACTGCCGTAGATTCCTGGTTGCCGACACTTGGCTTGGCTCCCACAGAGTCGCCCAGGGTCGAGCGATGTAGGTGCCCGCCAATCGATCGTCACTTCGGCGTCAGGACCTATCTAGTGAGCCGCATCTTCGCGAGTTGGAACCAGCTCGACGAGTGGTTGCGGCAGGTTGAGGGGTTGCGGCGGGTGGCGTAATCCAAGGCCACCGGCACGTCGATCCCGGCTTGTGTCCCGATATCCACACCGCCCAGTGTCGAGCCCTCACCGGGTCCTTTTTCGGCACGGAGTCCGTCGCGCTGAGCTATCATCTCAGCCGTTCTCAGAAGCCGGAGGATCTCAAATGGCCAAGAAGGCCGTCGCGCCCAAGCGACCAAGGCAAACCGGCGGAACGCGCGCTGGAGAGAAGGCTCACACGGTCGTCTCGTCGGAAGCCCTCCCCCGAAGGACGCTCGAAGACGCTCTGCGCGTGGCCACGGTCATTCGGGACACGTACGCTGGCAAGCCGACTTCTTGGCCCGAAATCGCGAGTGCGCTGGGTGTGTCCGAGAAGAACCCGATGAATCGGTACCCGTTGTGGTCTGCGGTTGCCTACGGGCTTGTCCTGAAGCACGAGGGCAACACGTACTCGTTGGGCGAAACAGGTCGCAAGATCCTGGCACCAACGTACGACGGCGAACGCGAAGAGGGCGTCAAGAAGGCGCTCTTCACGCCGTCGGTCCTGAGCCGATTTTACACCGACTACAACGGTTCAACGATCCCGAGCGATGAACTCTTCCAGAATGTCCTTGAGACTCGCTACGAAGTGCCGCGGGAAAGGACGAAGGAAGCCATCGGCATCCTGAGGGAGAACGCCAAGTACGCAGGAGCACTCGTCACGAAGGACGGCAAGGAGAGTCTTGCTTTCTCGGATGCCGCGTTCCCATTGCCTTCAAGCTCACCTAAGGCACCCTTATCGGTGGCGTCAGAGGTTGATGACACCACAGGCGTCTCCACTTCGTCGGTGGGTGACCAAGAGGACTGGGACACCGTGTGCTTTGTGATCACGCCGATCGGCAATGACGATTCGGTGGAACGCAAGCACTCTGACGCAGTCTTGAAGCACTTGCTGGCTCCCGTGTTGGAGCAGGCCGGTCTGCGTGCCGTTCGCGCCGACAAGATCACGAAGCCGGGAATCATCACCAAGCAGGTGATCGAGTACATCGCCTTCTCGAAACTGTGCATCGCCGACCTGTCCTTCAACAACCCGAACGCCTTCTACGAACTCGGTGTCAGGCATGCATTCAAGCTGCCAACAATTCAGGTGATCCGCAAGGGCGACAAGATACCATTCGACGTTTCCCAAGGGCGGACGATCATCGTGGACACATCAGACCCGTACACCATCATGGACCGCTTCGAGGCCGGTCGGAGCGAGTTGCGTGAACATGTTGCCGCGATCACAAAGGGAACCGACAAGCAGGACGACAACCCCATCGACCTGTTCTTGCCAGGACTGAAGGTCACGATTCCGAAGTGACGTCCCCTCCCGCTCGGCACTGCGATTGGTGGCAGCGGGGCTGTCGAAGTTCAGATATCACGCGTGTCGGCCGATGCGGCCGATGAGGTATCGGAACGAAGCCTGAGCTTCACCGAACGTTATCCAGTACAGGCTCTCCGTCTCCGCAGGACGCCCTTCTACGAGGTGAACCCGCTCTCGCAGTTCAATCCGTTCCCCGGTTCCAGGATGGACCGCGAAGACGCCAGTGTCCGCGATCTTGTAGGTTCGCTTTGGAATGCCGATGCGAACGCCCAGGCAGCTCCGCAAGACATCCCGCTTACTGGTGGCTTCGCCGCGTCGCTCGATCTCGCACAGGTCGTGTAAGGCGCTGAGCACACCGTACCAGAACGCGCCGTCGAGCCTTGTCTCGATCGTGACGTTCTCAGGAATGTGAAGCGTCTCAGCAAAGTCCACGCGGGCGCGTGCCACGGCCTCCGTCACGGTCTCCGGCGGCGGTTCGCCGGGGAGCCAGCTGTCAATTGCGGCCCGTAGCGCATCCCGCAGCGCCGCTTGGAATCGGGCATCAAGTGCGCGCGGCCTCGATGGCCAGCGCCCTGCGCCTGGCTGCGGGCGCATCACGCTCGCGCCGAGTTCCTCAAGCGCCACGATCGTATCGTTGAGCTCCGTCGGGCATGCGGCGTACGGCAGCACTACAATCAAGACGTCTGCGAGGCCGTCGGCGCGGTCCGCTGCGGCTTCAAGCATTTGCACTGCTGCCTGCGGGTGCGCTTCGAGGCGGAACCCACCTTGTCGGGCGAGACGGAGAACGAGCAAGTAAGCTCTGTCGCCAAGATGTCTCTCAAGGTCGCGCCGAACTCCCTCGACGGCACCGACGACGATCACCGCGGACGGCATGCGTGGTCGCCGGCAAGGCTAGGAACGCGGCCGAAGAATCCGCTCGACGGCCGAAAGCGGTATCAGGACCTGTCGCAGTTCGGAGTCCTCCAGGGACGCGATGAATTTCAGGAGCGCTGAACGCGGATCACCGCCGGCCGTCGCATGGGCGGCCTGAGGCTCGGACGGACTCGCCAGCATTGTGTCCACCGTTGGGTGTGCGGCCAACGGGCCGGGTTCGGGAAATCGCTTCAGCGTGTCTAGGTCGACCGCGTTGCGCTCTGCCCACGCGATCACGAAGTCGTCCACCTTCTTCGCCCGGAACCGCCTCCAAGCGTCGCCGTGTGGGCCCAGAGATGCGGCGAACGCAGCGTTGATCGAGCTATCGAAGGGCACGTCGACGAAGTGTCGTGCGACTCGCTTGTGGGCTTCCGAGATGAGAGGCGTCGTGTCGAGGAACTCGCGGAGCCAGGCTTGCTGCTCCTCTGCGCCAGCGAACTGGATCTCGACGAACTGCGGGTCCCTTGCGACGCGGTCGGCCAATTGCGGATTCTGGGGCGCCGTCGATTGGGTCGAGAAGTGTACGATCTCGTGCCGCTGCCGGTGAAAGAACCGGCGTCGGTTCGGGTCGGGGTTGACGAATGCCGTCCAAGCGTCGGGGCGGTACCACACCTTGGTGGACTCCACCTCGATATGCGGTCGGCCCGCCGCTGCGTCGCGGAGAGAGACGCGAATATCGCCTGGGCCTGCCGGTCGAAGCACGTCGACGAGATCTGAGTTGGCGGCGAGAAAGTGCGAAAGCTTCGGCACTAGGCCGTGCCAAGCGTCCGCCGGGAGGCCCAAGCGCTGGCCCAACGCGCTCGTCAGCCTAACCTTCAGCTTCGCACCGAGCTGTGGCCCGTTCTCTTTGAGGATGTCTACGAGGACTTGGCGGGCGGTCTGCACCCGCTCGTCGGCTGGAATCGACATGTCGCACTCCCTAATGTTTCGGGAAAGGGTTTCGGTTTCATATCCGAAATCACCTTCCCGATCCTGTTGGGTGCTTCAAGCCGATTCCCCGTCGTCCTTCTCACGGCAACCCTGTGGCCGGAGAAGGCTCATTGGCGAGGAGTCAGTCCCGTTGAAGGCCTGAATTTACGGCCTTCATCGAGCGTGCCGCGTAGATTGCTCCACCGGCATTGTCAAGAGCATCGCACAGGGGGACTTGGCGCGTCAAGGGCGATGCCCTCTTCGGACCACGTAACCTGAACATTATGCACGGCTTTTCAGGCTCTTGGATGGCGGCTTGCGCTGCCGGAGCCCGCGCAGTATAAACGTTCCAAGCAGCGACGGTCGGCTGCCGTCCCGTTTCCGTGCTGATCTGACGCACGCGGGCCGAACCCATCGCTCGGTTGCCCCGGCGGCCCCGAGCCCGGGTTCCCACAGACCACGCCCTGAACGCCGCGCGGCGCACCGCCCCGAACGTTCAGCGCCTTCCTGAATCGCCCCTCGCAGCCACTGCCTAGGCGCCTTCACGGACAACCCAACGGAACCGCTATGTCGGGAGGCAGCCATGTTCGATCCGCGAGATGCCGCGCGCGACCTTGACGGGTGGGAGGACGGCCGCGCGCGCGTTTACGACGAACGGGACCGCGACGATGACCCGCGCGAGGGCCTGATGCGTGACCTCGACCTGCCGCGCGGCGACGAGCGCGAGCTGGTCGTGGTTCGCGAGCACGTCTACGAGCTGGACGGCGAGGACAGCCGCACGCTGGCCGCCGTCGGCGCCTTCCGGGTCGTGCCCGAGCACGATCTCGACATCGACCACGGGACGCTCGAACACCTGCGTGACGAGGGCCTTGTCGAGACGGTGGATCTGGGCGACGACGAGCGCGGTCTGACGCTCACGCGCGAGGGGCGCGACCTGCTCGATTCGCATTCGATGGACCGCGACGACGAGCCCTCACAGACGTTCTATGCCGGGGTGAGCCGTGAGCGCGAAGTCGAGCACGACTCGAACCTCTACGCGACGTATCGCCAGGAGGAGGCCCGTCTCCGCGACGAACACGACGGGCCCGAGATTCGGCGCGTCGTCCTCGAACAGGACCTGAAGCGCGAATACCAGGAGTTCCTTCAAGCGCACAACCGCGGACGCGCCGACAGCGACGGCCGTCCGGACCGCGACGAGCACGAGATTCGCGCGTGGGCGCGCGAACACGACCTGCCGTACTTCGACGGGCAGGTCCACTTCCCGGACTACCGCATCGAATACGAGGTCGACGGGCGCGAGCACCACCAGGACGTCGAGTTGTTCACGGAACACTACCGCGGCGCCCATGCCGCCAGCCACGCCCAGACGGGCTTTCGCATCTACGCCGTCGGCTCGCGCGGAGGTGGTGGTGGACGGTCTGGCCCGCGCCCGCGGGGGATGGAGGAGTTCCTGTGACGCACGAATACCCACCCCACGATATCGACGACAGCGTCACCGAGACTCGCGTCAACGCGCTGGCCGGCTTCGGGTTCACGCAGCGGCAGCGCGAGTTCCTCGTGACCGTGATGGTCCACTCTGGCTGCTTTCTGGAGCGGCAGTACTGCGCCTTCACCGGGACCGTGCGTGGCCAGAACAGCCGCGAGCTCATGGCCCGTCTCGTGGGCCAGGGACTCGTCCGGGCCATCGAGCCAGGACCGGTTCGGCGCGGAAGGCTGTACCACGTCCACCACAAGCCGCTCTACGAAGCGATCGGCCAGGCGGACAACCGGAACCGGCGGCTTCGCATCATCGGTCGCATGGTCGAGCGCGTGATGATCCTCGACGCGATCCTGGGCGACCGGCGCTACTGGTGGTTGAGCCCGGCCGATGACAAGTGGCGGTTCTTCTGCCTGATCCGCGACAACTACCTGCAGCCGGAGGACTACCCGAACCTCGCCTTCGGGGCCGGCCGGCAGCGGACGTTCGCTGCTTTCCCGACAAGCTGCCCATCGGCATCGAGAAGGACAGAAGAAGCCACCTGGCTGAGAAGGCTCGAGGGGTTCCAAAAGCGCGCTCGAGCCTGCGAGTTCCGCGGTTCGCCAAGCGCAAACGTAGAGCCTACGGCGTTAGGCGGGACCTTCTCGGTGCCCGATCCGTTTGCTGGCCCGCAGGTTGGTGAGAAGCGCAGGCGTCGCATGTAGAATGGCTCAGCACGCGGTGAAAGGTCGTTCATGACTAGCGTTCAGGACAAGACCAGGCCGATTCACGTTTGTGTCGTGTCAATCGCACTGAGCACTGCGTTCGGGTCTGTGAGCGTCTCCTTGGAGCGCCGTTCAGCGCAAGACCAGAAAGCGTCTGGCACGACGTATTCCTCCAAGCGGACGGCGGACGGCAAACAGTGGACGACAGATAATCTGGACGTCAACACTATGCCGTCCTATTGCTACGAAGATGCGGAACTGAATTGCCGTCGGTATGGCCGTTTGTACACGTGGGAGTCGGCGCGGCGAGGATGTCAATCATTGGGAGATGGATGGCGATTGCCGACTGACGACGAATGGCGGGAGATCGCGAAGCACTACGGTGGCGTCAGCGAGGACTCGGATGACAGGGGTAAAGCGGCGTACAAGGCGCTCTTGGCCGGAGGCAGCTCGGGATTCAATGCCTTGCTCGGCGGTGGCCGCTCCGATGATGGCCAGTATGCACGATTGGAAGCCCACGGATTCTACTGGACGGCATCAGAGAGTGATCCGGCCAGTGGATGGTTCTACAACTTTGGTCGAGGCGGGCAAGCTCTCCATCGTCAAAGCGGTGGCGAGAAGCAGATGGCAGTTTCCGTACGGTGTGTCAGGGAGTGACGACTCAAAACCCTGTCCCGCCTCTGTTGAAATAGACCGCAGGTACCGCATCGCAGCCAATAACGGCCCAGTCTGAATCATTGCAAGCCAACCGTCACCAAGAGAGGACTTCCGAGAGCGGTGTGTTGAACAATTGCGTGGTTTTCTAGCGGGGGCGTTTGGACAGGACGCTCACGAAGCGGACGATGTCGGGTCGCACGGGCTGGTCCGCGAAATGATTCTGAGACATCAGCCTGACAATCTCGCGTCCCGGGCAGATCATGATCTCGGCATCAAAGGGAAGCCTGCGTGCCAATTCGGCGCGGAGTTGCGGCCGGGTGACTGGCCGCCGGATCACGAAGGTGCCCGCCGCGCCGATGTTGACGGCATCGAGGTGCTTCAGTTGTTCGGCGAGCGTGGTAGGTCGGAAGGTCCTATGACCTCCGACGTTGACCCCGCACGTGCGAACATCGCTTCCGAGCCCGAGGACAAACCGTGGAAGCTGCGCGAGTTTATGGCCGCCGATCTTGACGGCAACCTCATTCGTGTCTTCTATGATTTCCGGGGCGACATGTAAAGAACGACACATCGCGCAGAGTCGCCCAATGTTTAGGGTTGCGCCGAGGACAAGTGCGAGTCGCACTCGTCGGGTGACGAACTTTCGCGGTTCGTGCCGGTCAGGGTTTTATTACAAGCTCTAAGGGTCCGGTAAGAAATAAGGTTGACATTCTGGGCGTCGAGGCGCCCGGCTGGCAAGGCGCGAGGAGGGAGCCTACAGGCCGTATGTGACCGACGAGCAACGCAGCCAGTCGGGATGCATCGGCGGCCAGAATGTCAACCTTATTTCTTACCGGACCCTAAGGGCATTCAGCAGGGCTCGCAGCGCCCATCGCTCGGGATTCGGGCAGATGAGCGTCGATGACCGCCTGAGGTGCTTGCTTGACCACGCTCAGCCTCCACACTACGATCAAGATGTTCCTGTGCGGATACGTCTCACCCTGATCGTGGCCGCTCTGGCGATCCTGGCCCTCGCCGGGCTCCGCCCTGAAGTTAGCCGTTCGACCGAGCCGCACGGAAGCGCCGGTTCGTCCGGCCAGCTCGCCGGTCAACCCGCCCCCGACCCGGCGTTACCTGCGATCGGGAGCGCGGCGGCGACCGCGTCGAGCACAGTGCAGACGCTGCCTCACTCCGGGCTGAGCCGCCACGTGCGCCCTGCCCAGGCTGTCTTCACGCTTACTGTCCCGGCACCCGTCCTCCCGGACGTCACCACGAAGCCCCGCTCCTTCCCCCTCCTCATCTGATCCCTCCTTTGCGCACGCCGTTGCCAGTCGTCGTGTGTCTTCGTGTCAGCACAGGAGGGGTTCATGCCTCGCAGTTTGCGCTGGAAGCTCATCGTCATTCTCGCCGTCGTCATCGGGATGTCCGCCTTCGCATGGTTCCCGCCGTTGGCGGACGAGCTCGGGTGGTCTGGCCCACGGTTCCTCACTCAGAAGCGGCTGCTGCTCGGACTCGATCTGAAGGGCGGCGTGCAGTTCGTGCTCCGGGTCAACGCCGGCGAGGCACTCGCGGTTGACCCGACCCTCACGCGCGACGAGGTCGTCGCGCAGGCGAAAGAGGCCATCGACCGCCGCGTCAACGCCCTCGGCGTCGTCGAGCCGGTGATCGCCGTGCAGGGCGACCTCCGGGACGAGATCCTCATCCAGTTGCCGGGCTTCACCGACGTTGAGCGCGCCCGATCGATCCTGGGCGCGACCGCGAAGCTCGAATGGAAACTGGTCGACGACGATCCGTCGACGGCGGCGGCGGTCAGCGGCCGCGACATCCGGCGCGCGTGGGTGACGCGCGACGACTTCGGCCGTCCCGCGGTGGGCTTCTCGCTCACGCCCGACGGCGGACGCCGCTTCGCCGAGCTGACGTCCGAGAACATCGGACGTCAGCTCGCCATCGTCCTCGACGATCTGGTGCAGTCCGCGCCCTTCATCGAAAGCGCGATCTCCGGCGGCGAGGGCATCATCCGTGGCGGATTCTCGATGCAGGAGGCCACCGACCTCGCCTTGCTGCTGCAGGCCGGCGCGCTGCCCGTGTCGATGACGCCCCTCGGCGGGGAGTATGTCGGTCCAACGCTTGGCGCCAGCGCCGCCAAGGCTGGCCTCATCGCCTCGGTGGGCGGACTCATGCTCGTCGCAGCGTTCATGCTCGTCTACTACCGCCGCGCAGGCATCAACGCCGTCATCGTCGTTGTCGCCAACCTGGCGATCCTGATCGGCGCCCTGGCCTACTTCGGCGCGGCGCTGACGCTGCCGGGCATCGCCGGCCTGATCTTAACGATCGGCATTCGCTTTCCGGTTGCCTCGTCGTCGTCGCAGACACGGTCGTCGTTCCGGTTCCAGACCGACTCGTTTCTGAGGAGCTCTGCTGCTTTCACGAGAATCCGCAAATCCTCTTCTGCAACGGGCTGGTCGCGTGACTCCAACTCCGGATTCGTTGCAGTTAGCTGAGGAGCCTCCTGCGCACTCTGAACCGGCGGTTCGGCGCCATTGACGTGCGCCGCACCCATCAGGGAGATCCCAGCCACCGCGAGAAGAAATCGTTTCATGGGATCCTCATCTTATTCACATCGTGAGCCAAGATGCATCGGCTACCCCGGGTCTTGGCCAGGCAACGTCCGACCCCTCTTCACCAGTGGAACCAGATTCATGCATGGCTGAGGCGTGTGGACGGCATCAGGCTGGCGGCGTGAGCTGACTGGGCCCACACGAAAGCACCGTTTACTTCAAACCGAGCTTCTTGCCGGCCGAGAGCAGTTCAATCGACTCGCGAATACGCCTCTCCCGAGTCTCGGGGCGCTTCGCAAGGTGAATCCACACGACGAAATTACGCCGGTGCGTCGGGGCAAGCGCCTGAAAGTATTGCCAAGCCCTGAGGTTCGTCTTGAATGCTTTGGCAACGTACGCGGGCAGTTCCGGGATCGACGGCTTTGGCGCATAGCTGTTTTCCGTGGGCGCCGCTACGTGCCCGGCGGCTGCAAGCAGGCCAGCGGCCTTCAGTTCGTTCCAGCGTCTCCGGTTGATGTCTGACCACTTGCTCGTCGGCTTGCGCGGCGTGACTTTGATCGCGTAGCGATCGTCGTCCAGGCGTTTGACTAGACTGTCGATCCACCCGAAGCAGAGCGCCTCGCGCACGAGGTCTTCATAGGGCATCGATCTGACGCTGGTGTGTTGCTTGTGCCGGACGAGCCAGATGCCCGGACTCGACGCGTGGTTCTTCACCAACCAGGCACGCCATTGTTGCCGTGTTCGAACATCAATTGTGATGAGGGCTGCCGTCATGGGCTCGGTATCCGATCTCCGCTGGAATTGGTCTACAAAGTTGGCGGCTTCGGCTGCGCCTACACGTGAGACCACTTGCGGACGGTCTTATCCGACGGAGACCTGGTAGTCGTAGAGCATCGGTGGCTCTTTGTCGAGCAATCGCAAATACGTGTACAACTGCCCTCGATGATGCCAATGCTCGTCGTACGCGAACACCAGATATTGCCAAGCCGGATAGGTTCCGAACGGCGAGTTCACGGGGCGCACGACATCGTCCTCTGACATCGCTCTGAAGATACGTTCGGCGGTGTCGTGACACGTGCGAGCGTATCCGACAGCGTCAGCCACCGTCGCTAGTGCGACGACGGCAGCGGTCCTGGATGGGTCCTCCGGATTCGATCGGTTTGCCAGCTCCATTGTGAACGAGCCGTCTCGCGCACCCTCCGCCAGGGCCTGCTCCTGACCATAGACGTGAAAAATCAGTTCTCGTGGCGTTCGCATCCCGGGCTTGGGACGGAAGTCGAGCTCGTTGTCGGCAAACGTCTCGATGGCGCGAAGTGTGATTCCGTGTACCAGGTTGAAGAAGTCCCGTTTGTCCAGCAATTGCTGTCTGGTCATACGCTCCTCCTGTGTTTCTTTGTCTATGCGGCGCGATGAGTCCGCCCGCTTCGCCGAGTGACGTTCAACCAGCCGCCCGCCAGCGCCGCCACCGGTCCGGCGATCAGGAATGTGACGCCGTACCACAATGGAGCGCTGTTCGGCATCGTCACGAACAGCACTATGACAACGATGAGGATGATTCCGGCCAGCGTCAGTGCAGCTCCTTGGCGAATCGCAGCGGCAACGTATCCGCCAAGCACCATCGTCGCCAGACCCACGATGGCGCCGAGGGCGTGAGCCAGCCCAGCGTCCGGATGAAACAGGTTCGAGATCGCGGCTGTGCTCAGGAATTCGATCACGCTGACCAGGACGTATGCCGCCATTGCCACGCCGAGAGTACCCAGGCTGCGTCGGCGTCGAAGCTCGGACCAAAGCATCGGTGGAATGGAACGGGCGACCTGCCACCAACACCACCAGATGGCGGTTGCACGATTCGACGCGCCAGCGCGAAGCGCGGACTCTTCGATGAGATCGCCGACGACGGCGTCTCGGTCTTTCTCCGGCAGGACGGACTCGAGCAGCCGAATCGCAATCGGTGGCGGCGTCCGACGGTTCATACCGTGCGCCAACCTTTCGGGAGGCCGAGCGTCATCTTCCGAATCGCGTCCTGCGAGGCACGGAGCGCCCGGTTGCCCTCGGCTTCGATCCGGAAGAGT
Source organism: Luteitalea sp. (assembly GCA_009377605.1). NCBI lineage: Bacteria > Pseudomonadati > Acidobacteriota > Vicinamibacteria > Vicinamibacterales > Vicinamibacteraceae > Luteitalea > Luteitalea sp. The sequence continues at coordinate 27,508 of WHTT01000011.1, read as the reverse complement.
CGCTTAGCTCGTCCGCCACGCTCAGCAGTCGGCTGGCCAAGAGACGAACTGACATAACCCTTGGATTCGAGGCGGTCGAGAGTCGCGTACACCGCTCCAATGGAGGGGTTTCGGCCCGTGCGCGCCTCGATTTCGCGGCGAATGGTCATTCCATATGCGTTTGCCTCGAGCCGCACCAGCGCGAGGAGCACGATGTGCTCCAGCGAGCCAAGGAGATCTCCACGTGGCATTTGTTCTACATGCTAAAACAAATCGTCCCGACAGATCAACCGCTCCCGCGCAGGCCCTCGACGGCCGCGATTGAGTACTCAGGGACTTGGAACGAAACGGCTGTCTGGCCGCGGACGTACCGTCTGAGGACTCCGACAGCTCAAGCGCTAAGCGCCCTGACGGCCGGACGATCGGCTGGAGTAGGCAGGCGAAAGGCGCTCGCCGGCAGGGTGACCACTGCCACTGTGTTGCCGGTCATGTCGAAGAACTCAACCGAGTAGCCTTCCTCAGGCACACCGGGGACGACGTGGCGCTCCACGACGGTGCCGACATCGCCAGCACGGAGCCCCCGCTCGGAGACGTCGCGGGTCAGGATCACGTCGGCGTACATATCGAAGGGCATGTCCTACCTCGGATACATGGTAATGAATCGCGGCACGTCGGTGCCAGTGTCCACTTGCCAGACCGAACAGAACCGGACGGTCCTGCCGCTGGGTGTCTTGATCGGCCCTTCAATCCACCCGGAAGGGGCTCGCGCTCTCGCCGCAGAGCTTCGGCCAAATGGTGCGGAACCCGATCTACCTTGGGAAGGTCGAGCGCCCGGACTACGGCGTGTCGACGCAGGGCAACTTCGAGCCACTCGTCGATGAGGCCGCGCTCTACCGCGCGCAGGCGGTGCTCGACGGCCGTGTCGTGGTGGTCGGTCCGCGCCAGCGGAATCACCCGGACTTTCCGCTACGTGGCTTCGTCCGCTGCGAGGCGTGCGGCCGACCGCTCACCGGCAGCTGGTCGAAGGGCCGGAACGGGCACTACGCGTACTACCACTGCCAGCGCCGTGCCGCGCCGTGAACGTCAGCAGGGCCGTGCTCGAAGGCGCGTTCGCCGACGAACTCGCGCTCCTGCAGCCGACGCCCGGGTACATGCGCCTCGTCAAGGACCGGCTTCTCTACGTCTGGGAGCAGCGGCGCGCCGAGGCGAAGGACCGAACCGCGGAGCAGAAGCGGCGGGTCAAGGCGATCCAGCAGAAGCTGGATCGCCTGCTAAACTGTCCAGCACGTGCTGCTCAGCCTCCTCGCGTTGGCCCTGGTGGACAGCATCAATCCGTCTGCCATCGTCGTTACCCTCTACTTGTTGTCTCGCGAGCGCGTGCCGGCGCAGGTCGTCGTGTACCTCGCCGCGATCTTCCTGACCTATCTGACGCTGGGCGCGATGATGATGTCGGGAATCGACGCTCTGCTGCCGTCATTGAGCACGGGCGGCGGCAGACTCGGGCTCATCGTGCAGGGCCTCATCGGGCTCGCCATGCTGCTCTACGCGATCCGGGCGCCAACGACAGCCAAGTCAGCGCCGCGAGTCGAGCCGAGCGCGAGTACATATCCCGCGTTGGCCCTCCTCGGCGTTACGGTGACGACAATGGAGCTGCCTACGGCGGTGCCGTATTTCGGCGCGATCGCGCTTCTCACGACTGCCGACCTGCCGATCGCGCGGTGGCTGCCGCTGCTGGTCCTCTACAACGCAATCTTCGTCCTCCCGCCCGTACTGCTCCTCGTGGGCCACATCGTTTTCGGGAGGCAGCTGGATGCGCGGTACGCCGACCTCAGAGAGCGATTGCAGGCTGGTGCCCGCGAGACGATGCTCTGGATCGTTGGTCTCGTGGGCAGCGGGCTGCTCGTCTCGAGCGTCGTGGAGTACATCGCCCGGCTCGTGATGCGGCCCAATTGAAAGTTCACAGGCAACGCTTTCGCCACGGGCCGCTAGACTAGCGGGTTTGTCGATACCCGTGCAGGTCGTCGTGGGAAGCAACGACGCGCTGTTGAACTCACAAGAGACCGGCGAGCGAGTTCCTCGGAGGAGAACGATGACGGACGGGTCGAACGGCTACGAGAGCATTGCCGAAGCCTATATCCGGGCCCGGAGGCACTCTATCGGGCCGACGGTTGTGCGGAAATGGGCCAAAGCGCTGCGGGCCGGTGCCTCCATCCTCGACCTCGGATGTGGGAGTGGGGTTCCTATTTCGGAGGCGCTGCTCCAGGAAGGATTTACGATTTACGGAGTCGACGCGTCGGCAACGCTGATCGCGAAGTTCCGCGAGCGATTTCCGCGCGTTTCCCCTGGAATGCAGCCCTGTAGAGGACTCACTCTTCTTCAGCCGCAGCTTCGACGCGGCAGTCGCCTGGGGGCTGATGTTTCTGCTACCTGTTGATACTCAACGTAGCCTGATCGGTAAGGTGGCCCGTGCGCTGAATCCCCATGGGCGCTTTCTCTTCACCGCGCCGAGGGAAGCCGGTACATGGGCCGACGGCATGACCGGTCTTCCGTCCTATTCACTTGGACACGAAGCGTACGAACGGGAGATCGTGGCACACGGTCTCGGATTGGTCGGCAACGACGTGGACGAGGGCGATAACCACTACTACTTCACGGCCAAGCGTTGATTGTCTGACCATCGCCCTCGATCATTCGTTCAAGTCGCCAAGTGTAGTTCGATCGCAGGGAGCGGCGCTTTGCGACGATGTGTCACGGGGCCGTCGCCCAGCGGTACTGGATTCGGCGGCGATCTATACCTCGAGACACGAAATGGCGGGGCTACGCGAGGTCGCCATATTCGTAGCAGCGATCATCTGGGCCGTGATCCGGATTTTGCGGACAGAAGAGTTGGGTTGCGTTGCGGTCGGGTTGGAGACGACCGAGCTTGGTCAAGCGCGACGGCGGGTCGCGACGATGTGTGAGCGGGCGTTGTTCGGCCTGTGAGTTGTCCAGTCGTCGGAGGCTACGTAAGGTCCTCCAGGGCAACCAGCCCGCGCTTGAGTGCCTGGACGGTGGCCTGTCCCCGGTTCTCAACTTGAAGCTTTGAAAGCACGTGACCTACATGTGTCTTGACGGTCTCTTCGCTAATCCCGAGGACTGCGGCGATGTCCTTGTTCGAGTGGCCGAGCGCGATCTGCCGCAGGACCTCGCTCTCGCGCGCTGTCAAATCATCCGCAGCGTCGACTCTTGCGAGGCGACGTCCGGCCGACGGATCTATGAACGTCCTTCCCTGCGCTACTGTGCGTACCGCAGCGAGCAGCATTTCCGGCTCGGCATCCTTTCGTATGTATCCCGCGGCGCCGGCGCGCAGCACGCCCATCATTCGTGCTTCGTCGAACGACGCCGTCAGTGCAATGATCCGAACGCCGGGCGCGCGCTGCACGATTCGCCGCGTGGTTTCTATACCATCAAGACCGCCCGGCATCAGCAAGTCCTGCAACACAATCTGAGGGCTCCAGCGTTCCAGGTTCTCAAGTAATTCCTCGCCGCTCGAAGCGATGCCGACGACCCGCAGGTCGGGAAAGGACTCCAGGTACGCTTTCAGGCTTCGCGTCACGACACGATGATCGTCGACGAGGGCGATCGTCGTCACCATGACGCAATTGCCCCGGCGCTCCTGCGCGCCCTGGCGTACGCGATGAGATATCGCGCCGTGGCGATAATCGCAATCACGACGACACCGAGCGCCCACGGTTGTTCGCTCAAGCCCCGCGGGGTGAAGTACCAGATTCCGACAGACACGACAGCAGCCCAGGCGAACGCCTTCATGCCGTATTCCCGCGGGGAGCCCAAGAGGAACGGTATCGAGAACCGTACATTGGTTCCTCGGCCCGGAGCGCTGTTCAGCATGAGCGAACCATTCAGCACTCCCGCGCGGGCGGTCATGTTGTCCAACCCCATGCCCTTTGGTGCCCTCATCGGATCGAAGCCGACGCCATCATCGTTGATTGTGAGCTCGAGGTGACGATGTTTCGTCCCGAGCGATACGGTAACGTGTTTGGCGCGCGCGTGGCGACCGACATTCGCCAGTGCTTCCTGCGTGCCGCGGAACAGGCTCTGCTGGGTGCCTGGAGGCAGCACGTTGTTGGGCGGCAACTCGCCAATCACGAGGTTCACGTCGGCTCCGGTTCGAAACTTGAGCGCTTCACATTGCCGCTTCAACGCTTCAACGAGCCCAGTGGTCTCCACAGGTGCTGCTTGGAGTTGCTCGATCATCGCGTCCATTTCGGTCAGAGCTTCGCGTGCCGCCCTGCGCACCTGCCCCAGCGCCCCTTTTGCACCAGACGCGTCGGTATCAAAGCGGGCCTCGATTGTGGCGGCAGCTGTCTGGATGACAAACAGTTGCTGCTTCACTGCGTCGTGGAGATCGCGTGCAAGTCGCGTCCGTTCCTCCTGGCGCGCAGCCTGCTGAATGTGCTCCTCATACTGCGAGCGGAGCGCATCCATTGCCCCGGATTTGACGTCCACCATCATGCTTCTGGGCGCATCCGCATCGCCGTGGCCGATCAAGGCAAACGATCGACGTATCGGAGCCGTCGAGGGGCCAGTGATTGCCACGTACAGTAGGACGGCGCCAACCAGTAAGGCGGCCCATCCCACAAGTGGTGGCAGAATGACGTCGAAGATCGCGACCCACTGCACGATGAATAGCCCCCCAAACACCAGATGCGCGAGCGCGAACGCGTACAGCCATCGGTGGCGTCCGAGGGGCTCGGCGAGTCCAGCCAACCCGACTGCGCATGACCCAGCTGCCACGACAAGCGCTGCCGCCACCCGCGTGAACGCCCACGGGGCGGCCGGCGTCGCGTCTGGAAACTGGGCGTATGGGAGCAGGGCTGCCGGCCACGAGTAGACCAGCAGTCCGCCCACTATGGTTATCCAGGCGTACATGCGAAGGACGAAGCGCGTATCGATTGCTTCAGGCCGCCGTCCGGGTCTCATGGAAGAAGTCTAGGCCCGTGCTCATCGATGCGCATCCCTGATCTGGTGGAGCAGCGTTCCCCCTTTTGGGGGATAGGGCGCCGCGCCCTCCATAAACCCTTTACGTGATAGTGGGCGCGACGTGACACGGCAGTCGTTCGGTCCCTGACATCTGCACGTTGTATGCGTTGCCGGTCGCTCTGACCCATGCGCGAACTGGGCGAGCTCGCCTTCACGCAAATCCGAGCAAGGGGCAGAGCACACGCAAGCCAATGAAGATGACGATCGCTGCCACGACATCCAAGAGGATTCCATTGCGAATCATCGCGGTAATGGGCACCAGACCGGAGCCGTACATGATGGCATTGGGCGGCGTGGAGATCGGGAGCATGAAGGCCATGCTGGCCGCGAGGCAGGCCCCAACGGCGGGCGGTACGGGGCTCAACCCACTCGCCTGACAGATGGAGATGACGACCGGCACCACCATGTTGGTGGCGGCCGTGTTCGAGGCCACTTCGGTCATCACCATGCCGAGCACGATGGCCATCGCCGTGACCGCCCAGAGCGACTCGGCTCCGCTCGCCTGAACGAGCGACGCTCCGATGTGCTTCGCGAGGCCTGTCGTGAACATCAGGTGGCCGAGCGACAGCCCTCCGCCGAACAGGAGAATCGTTCCCCAGTCGATGCGCGAGGCAGACTCCCACGACAGGGTGAACTGGCGCTTCCGCCAGTCGGTCGGCAAGAGGAAGAGAAGGCTTGCCGCGCCGATTGCCACCACCGATTCCTGGAGGCGGGCCCCAAGCAGCACATACGTTGGTGAGTCCGGCGATCCCACCAGGGCAATGAGCCCCGGCGTCACCCACAGAATCACGGCGACGCCGAAGGCAATGGCGGCGTTGCGTTGTCCTGTCGTCCAGGGGCCCGCCGGCCGCTGCTCGTCGAGAAAGGAGGTGGCGGCGGGCCTCAATTCCCCTCCGCCAGCGAGACGGTACCCAGTAATCAAGAAGAGCGCACCCGCCACGCCGAGGCCTATCGGCACCGCGAGGACCATCCACCCGAAGAACGTGATGGTGACACCACCGAGCCGATCGAGCATCCCGATGGTCATCAGGTTCGGTGGCGTGCCGACGGGCGTCATGATGCCGCCGACCGACGCAGCATAGGCAATCGCGAGAAGAAAGCTGTAGGAGGACTTCTTCGCGGAGGGGCCCCGCGCACGGCCGGTGGCGTGCAAGACTCCCATCGCCACCGGGAGCATCATCGCCGTCGTGGCCGTGTTGCTCATCCAGGCGGACATCAGCAGCGCGAGACCACTCACCGCCACGGCGATCCGCGCGAGGCTGCCCTGCGCCGCTTTGATCGACAGCAGCGAGTACGCCAGGCGCCGGTCGAGGCCGTGGTCGGCGATCGCCCGGCCGATCATGAAGCTCCCAATGAAGAGGAAGATGATCGGATCGGCGAAGGGCGCGAACGCTTCCCGCGCGGTCGTTACCCCAAACACGACGGTCAGCGCGGCGCCGATGAGGGCCGTCGCGGGAATCGGGATGGCCTCGGTGACCCACCAGACCACGACCAGCGCCACGATTGCGGCGAGGCGATGCGCGGGCTCCGACAGCGCATGGAGCGGCAGGAACCAGACGATCAGGAAGGCGATCGGCCCGCAAAACAGCCCGACTGACTGCCGCCACCACTCGAAACGTGCCTCGCCGGGTGACAGTGTGCCGATGGCCTCGTCGATACGCGTGGGCGGGGCCACGTCGTCGAGCGGCTTGGTTGCCTTTTGCATGATGTCGTCTCGGTCGATGTGCTCTCGCGACGCATGTATATACGACTCGTCACCATTCATTTGTCGCAGTATGTTGTGTCGGCACTTCCACGCCCGAGACAAATTGCGACAAACCGAAGCGACGACGGACGCTATAACTGTGTCCACCACTGTCCAGTCGAACGGACCGTTCACGGGCTACCGACGTCGTTCTCGATTCCCGCGAGCGACGGCGGGTAGGACGTGCCAGCCAGGAGAACACGCATGGGTGCACAGCGTCGAAGGCGCGACAGGTCGACTCGGAAGGTCGTGCTGACCATGGTGCTCGTCGCGAGCCTCGTCGGGGGCGCACGGGCCTCGTCTGCGCAGAGCGTTGCATCAAGCACGATCCACGGCATCGTCAAGGATGACACGGACGCCACCCTTCCCGGCGTTACGGTGACGTTGTCGAGCCCGGCGCTGCAGGTGGGCCAGACGGTGGGGGTCACAGACGAGAGCGGTAGCTATCGCTTCGGGGACCTCCCGGCCGGCATCTACCGGCTCACGTTCGAGCTCACGGGCTTCAACACCATCATCCGCGATGAGCTGCGCATCACCATTGGCTTCACGGCGCGCGTCGACGCCACGATGGGCGTGGGCCAGCTGCAGGAGTCTGTGATGGTCAGCGGCCAGAGCCCGGTCGTGGACCTGTCGTCCACCGGGTCGAGCGCGAACTTCACGGAGGAGGCGCTCGAAACGATCCCGCGCGGCCGCGATCTGCAAGCAGTGGTCGAGATGGCGCCCGGCGTGTCTCGAGCGGAGTCCCCCGACGTCGGCGGCAGTCAAATGGCCGAGCGCCCGGATATGTCCACCTAGGGCGTCGCTGCCACGCCTAAGATTCAGGTCGAGGGCATCAATATCACCACCGGCGCCGACCCGAACACGGCAGTCTACCTCAACTACTTTGGCCTGGAAGACGTGCAGGTCACGACATCCGGCACGAGCGCAGAGGTTGGCACGCCGGGGCTTCACATGGTCGCGGTGCTCCGGTCCGGCGGCAACGAGTTCCACGGTCGATACGAAGGGTCGTATCAAGGGCCGCGGCTGCAAAGCAAGAACCTCACCCCGGAGCTGCAGGCGCAGGGCCTGAGCGATACGGAGCCGCTCAGGTTCCACTACGACGTCGCCGGCGATCTGGGTGGCCGCATCATCCGAGACAAGCTGTGGTTCTATGGCGGGTTCAGCCGGCAGCATCGGAAGAGCGGCCTCGCGGGCTTCGTGTCGGATCCGGGGCCGGACGGCACCTATCTCACGGGCGACGAGCCACTCGCCGACTACAACAACCTGCTGACGCAGGGTAATGCCAAAGTATCCTGGCAGCTCTCGCAGAACAACCGTCTCATCGGCGTGTACCAGCGGGGCCTGAAGGCGCAGCCCCAAAGGGACGGAAGCCGCCTCCGGCCGCTCGAAGCCACGCGTGACCAAAGCCACTCGCTATCGGTAAGGAAGCTCGAGCTCCAGAGTACGCTCAATCGCAAGATGCTGGTGAACGTCGTTGGCGGCTACGGCGGCTACTTCGTGGACTACTCGGCAATGCGCCCCTCGATCTACCGGGGTGCCGAGTTTCCGAGCCGCCTGGATCGCGAGACCGGCGTGCGCACTGGCGGCCACGAGTCCTCTGACCAGCGCCCGCGCGACAACTGGCAGCTCGATGGGAGCTTTAGCTTCTTCCCGGAGGGATCCTTTGGCGGGCGCCATGAGCTGAAGACCGGCGGGACAATGTACCGGTATACCCACGGCAGTGGATCCCTGAATCACCCGCATGGCAACTACTACCTCATTTATGACCGTGTCTGGAACGTGCCCGATCGACCCGTTGAGATCGAGTTTCGGAACTACCCGATCGAGCCGCGCAACCGGGTCAACGTGTACGCGTGGTATCTGACGGACACGTGGCGTGTCTCCGATCGGCTGACCGCGAACCTGGGCTTCCGTTTCGAGCGACAGAGCGCATTCGTGCCGGCGCAGTCGAAGCCGGCCAGCCCGCAGTTTCCAGAGCTCTTCCCCGCGGGAGATTTCCCGACGGTCGACGTGGTGACCTGGCAGCGGGCGCTGCCGCGGGTGGGATTGTCGTGGGAGATCGCGGACAACACGGTGGTCAAGGGCACGTACGGCCTCTACAACGACTTGTACCGGGACTCGGATGTGGGGAACTTCAACCAGAATGCGTTGGTTCAAATGCGGTACCGGTGGCGGGATCTGGACGGCAACGACAACTACACGCCGGGTGAGGTGAACCTCGATCCGAACGGTCCGGATTTCCTCTCCATCGCGGGTGCGAGCAATCGGATCCTCAACCCCGACCTCGAGCAACCGACCACCACAGAAGCAACGGCGAGCCTCGAGAAGGAGGTGGCACGTGATCTGGGTGTGCGCGTCGGCTATGTCTTCCGGCGTCGTGTCAATCTGTACGACTTCGGCGGCATCAACATGCTGCGCCCGCGGGAGGCCTACAACATTTCGCTCACCCGTCGTGATCCAGGGCCGGACGGCATCGTGGAGACGGCAGATGATGGTGGGCTGGTGACGATCTACGACTATGATCCCGCGTTCCAGGGCGCGGAGTTCGTCCGAAACATGCAGGTCAACAGCGGCGAGGTCGACCGGTTCCACACCATCGAGGCGTCGATCACGAAACGCCTGTCGAGCGGATGGATGGTCCAAGCGGCGGGCTGGGGCCTCAAGAACCACCGGTGGATCGAGCGCCACTTTCAAACGCCCAACGATGACCACTTCCCGCGGGATGAGACGTGGGAGTGGGGGATGAATCTCAGTGGCGCTTATCAGTTGCCAGCCGGCATTCAGATTGCTGGCTTCATGCAGGCCAGGAATGGCACGAGAGGGGCGCGCACCTACCAGTTCCGCGAGGAGGATCCCGATGGCGGCCCCAGTCTCAGTCAGCTCAGTACCGTGACGGTCCAACTGGAGCCGTGGGGATCGAGCAACGGTGCGACGATTGCGTTGACCAATCTGCGCGGGAGTAAGGAGCTCCGCCTTCCGCGCGGGCAGCGATTGACCCTGAACGTCGACCTGTTCAACGTGTTCAATTCGAGCGCTGCCGTCGATCTGACATGGGCGTCCGGCCCCACTTTTGGCTTCGTCAGCGGATCGAACGTGTCCGGTATGATAGCGCCACGCATCGTACGGATCGGTGGGAGCTATAGCTTCTGAGCCCAAAGCTCACTTGAAGTGACACTCAGTGGCTGGAGAGAACATGCCGATACGCACTCAACTCGTCACGGTCGCGCTCGCGGTCGCCGCGTCGACCGCATCCGCGGAGCCCTCGATGTGCGGCCTGACGGAGTACACGGCCGCGCCTGGCCTCACGGCGAGCGCCACCGCAGACGCGCTCGTGGTCACGTGGGACGGGGACAATGGTGCCGAGCTGAGGCTACGCTTCGCGATCGAGCGCGGCACACCGACGATACGCGAATTGGCGATTCGTCCCGAAGGGGGCCAGTGGAGGACTTTGGCGCGCGATGTGACGCCGGAGTTTCGCGTGGTCTCCGGTGTGCGGCGCGTGACAGCGCAACAGCTGCGACCGGACTCGCTCGATGCGCTCGGTGTCGAGGTCACACCGGAGATCCTCGACGCCTGGGACGATCAAGACAAGCGGGGGACCGAGTGGGTCAACCTGGCCGCGCGCGGTGGCGGGCTCACCAAAGAGATGATCGATGGTGTCAAGTGGGAGGCTTTCTGGGACGCACCACTCTACGTCGAGGGAAGTGGAGAACGGCCCCCGGGCCACTCGACGTCGGTTCCCCCGTACGAAGGCCTTCACGGCCAGCCCGGGCTGCCACGCCAGCCCGACGAGGTCACCCGCGCCGCGGCCGCCTATCGAGCGGATGGCTGCGAGGTCAAGACCAACGGCGCGCGGCTCGAGATCAGCTTTCCTGGCGTCGAGCTCGGGATCTTTGCCGGCCGGTTGCAGTATGACGTGTTCAAGGGGTCGAACCTGATTCGCCAAGTGGTAATCGCCAAGACCGATCATCCTTCCGCCGCGTTCAAGTACGACGGCGGGCTCAAGGGTCTTCCGATTCAACCGACGTCGCGCGTGGTGTGGCGCGATCTCACCAATCGAGAGCAGGATTATCGGTTTGGCGGCACCGTCAACGAGGCGCCGGCGACGGTGTGGAGCAGCAATCGTCTAATCGCCGCGGAGCTCGAGGGCGGTTCCATTGCCGCGTTCCCACCGCCGCACAGCTTCTACTGGGCACGCGAATCGGAGCAGAACCTGGGCTATAGCTGGTACCGGAAAGACAGCGATTCGAGCTTCTCCTTTGGGATGAGACAGGCGGAGAAGGAAGAGGACCCGGAGTTCTACCACAACTTCGCGCTGTACAGCGCACGCCCGGGCACGTGGCAGCAGATGCCCGTGTTCTTCTACGTCAGCCCTGAGGCAGCTCCAGCGGCGACGGAGTCGGCGCTGGCCTTCACGCACGGGGACCGCTTCAAGCCGCTCCCCGGCTACAAGGTGATGGGCACGCATTATCACGTTGGGATGGTGCGGCGGTTGCGAGAGTTGGGCGGTCTGGACAACCGGCTCAACGACATCGAGGCCGCCAAGGCCGCCGGCATCGACATCTATGGGATCATCGACGGCCCCGGTGGGCGAGGCGAGGAGTCCCTGAAGGGCCTGGCCGCCTACTACGATGCCGCCCGGCGACACTCCGACAAGAACTTCCTGATCATGCCGCACCGCGAGAATACCGGCGTCGACCTGCGTGGACATCACGACCTGCTGTTGTCCAAGCCGGTGTTCTGGCTCCCGAAGCGAGCCGCAGACCAGCCGTTGGTCGAAGAGCATCCCGTCTACGGCCAGGTGTACAACCTCGGGAATGCCGCGGACATGATGGAGATGACCGAGCGCGAGAACGCGCTGATCTTCATGCCTCATCCGCGCTCGAAAGGGTCGACCGGCTTTCCAGACGCCATCAAGCGGGATGCCCATTTCACGCATGAGAACTACCGCGGCATGGGTTATCGCTGGGGTATGGGCGTCGATGCCTCCGAGAAGCGGCTGTGCGAGTATCGCTGCTTGGGTCTGTGGGACGAGCTGAACAACTGGGTGGCCGATCTACCCACGCCGCCGAAGTATCAGCTGGCCATTTCCGAGGCGCGCTCCGATATCGGTGAGCGTGGCAAACCTCCCTACGACGATACGTATGGCATGTCGCCGGTCAACTACGTGAAGCTCGATCAGCTACCAACGGTCGACGACATGAGTCCGATCATCGACGCCTTGAAGCGCCGCGAGTATTTCGTGACGTCGGGTGAAGTGCTGATCCCGTTCTACGCCGTCGAGGGAAGCGGTGACCGGCGCACTATTACGGCGGAGGTCGAGTGGACGTTCCCGCTCGATTTCGTCGAAGTGGTCTGGGGGGACGGGCAGACCGTCGATCGGCAGATCATCTCCACGACGCATCTACCGCCGTTCGGCAAGCACCGCTTCGAGGTCCCCTTCGACGCGTCCGGGAAGAAGTGGGTGCGGTTCGCGGCCTGGGACGTTGCCACCAACGGGGCGCTGGTTCAGCCCATCAAGCTTGGACCAGACGCCTCGCCCGTCACCGTCAGGCAGTAGCCTCCGCCGTGGACCGTCCTCACGAACCGGGGATGCGCTGGATCGATCTCGATCTTCTTGCGGAGTCTGGCGATCGCATGATCGACCGAGCGTGTCGTCGTGGGCGGGTCGAGGTAGCCCCAGATTTCACGGAGCAGCTCGTCCCGGTACACCACGCGCTCTTCGCGCTCAGCGAGGTAGCGGAGCACCTCGAACTCTCGGTGCGTGAGGTGGATTTCGGCGCCTGCATTGGTGGCTCTGAGCGCTTTGAAATCGACGTGAACGTCCCCCAATGCCAGCCGACCAACGACGGTGCGCGTCCGGCGCAAGACCGCGCGGATCCGCGCCAGTAGCTCGTCCACGTCGAAGGGCTTCGTCACGTAGTCATCGGCGCCGAGATTGAGCCCCTTCAGCTTGTCGACGCGTTGCCCGCGCGCCGTCACGATGATAATCGGGACCCTCCCCCCTTCTCGCAGCACGCCGCACAGGTCGAAGCCGCTGCAGCCTGGCAACATGAGATCCAGCAAGACGAGATCCGGAGCAAACGATCGCACGCTGCCAACGGCCGCATGACCGTCGGCCACAGCCTCCACCTGGAACCCCTCGAAGGCGAGGTTGTCTTTCATCACCCTCGCCAGCGCTCGGTCGTCTTCCACGATGAGAATGCGTTTCTGCATGCCCCGTGTCCTGTCTTCACCCCCGAACAGCAGGAAGACTGAAGCGAGCCGCCGTCCCGGTGCCGGCTTCGCTCTCGAGGACGAACCGCCCACCATGGTCGGCAACCACGCGATTGACGATGGCGAGGCCGAGCCCACTGCCGCCAGAGCGGGACAATTGGCCTCTGACGAATTTTCGATGGACGCTCGACAGCTCGTCGCGAGGGATGCCGATGCCACGGTCGCGTACCTCGATGATCACGTGCGAGCCATCGCACCAGACGGCCAGGCGAATCCAGCGCTGCTCGCTCGAGTAGCGGATGGCGTTGTCGACAAGGTTGTCCAGAACCAAGCGCATGGCCGTCCGATCCGCATGCACCAATGGGAGGTCGGTCGGCACGTCGACGTCGAGCTCGAAGTCGCCGTCGACCAGTTGGTGGCGAAACTCCTGCAACACATCGTCGACCAGCTCGGCCGGCGCCTGATGCTCGAACGAGTACACGTCGGTCACGTCGGTGACCCTCGCGTACGCCAAGATGTTGTCCACCAGACGCGTCAGACGCTTTGCCTCCTGGACGAGGAGCTGCGCGTACTCGCGGAGGGCGTCCGGCCCCGTGACCCGTCCACGGATGAGCGTGTGGCCAACGGCCCGAATCGTCGCCAGCGGTGTCTTCAGCTCGTGGGTGACACTGGAGACGAAATCGGAGCGGACCTCAGCCAGCATCACGCTCGCGCGCGCGGCGTAGAATCCAAAGATTAGACTGACACCGAGGCCCGTCGCCGCAGCCGTCATCACCCCGAGCGTCCAGTTGGCGCTGCGTGTGGCCCATACCAGCGTGGGGTCGTTTGCGGAACTCACGCGCACCTGCCACGTACGCACCGCGAGGTCGGCAGGCGGATCCACGGCCGAGGTCGTCGGATCGAAGAACAGCAGGGGGAAAGAGCGTCGTGTGGCGGGCACGGCGTTCGCCGAGCCGGCGATGAGGCTGCCGTGCTCGTCGAGCACCGCCAGGTCGAGGTCGACCCCACGATTGCCGATGCGGGCGACCTCGGCGGTAATCTCGGAGAAATACGAGCGCCGCACCCAACGAAGGTTGACCGTATAGCCGAAGATGCTCTCGAGCCGCTCCCGAAACGGCTCGTCGTACTGCAGTCGAGCGACGACCTGGTACCGTTCCCGCGCGAGGGTGACGTCGAAGACAGAGTACCGGCGGCCGACCTTTGCATCCTGCCGGATGCGGTCGGCGAGCGTCGTCGCCACGGCAGGCTCGGTCACGAGGACCACGGGGTACCGGTCCGCGCGAAGCTCCTTGGGCATCCACGCTGGAGGACGATCGGCTCGATTGAAGAAGACCATCGACTGGTCCGACCCCTCGTGCCATTCGAAGAACGATTCCGGGTACGGGTACCGCGCAAAGGCAGCCGCGACATGGTCGCTGATGTCAGTCAGGGAAGTGACAGACAGCGGGTTCCAGTCACGGCTCGCGAGCACGAGCGCCTGTGCGCCCCGCATGTCGCGCGTCAGCGCGGTGACCAGCAGCTCGGCACTCTCCTCCGCGCGCCGCTCGACCAATCGTGCTGAGCTACGCTGCCACTCGCGCGTGGCGCGATAGCCGACGACGGCCAGTGTGACGAGCGCGATCGCGACGGCGATCGCCACACCCACCATGAGCCGCTGTCGCCACGCGGTCAGCCAGTCGCGCTTCATCGGAACAGCTCGCGCTCTCGGTAGTAGCGTGCAGCGCCGTCGTGCAGAGGAATCGGCGTGGCGGGCGCCCGTGCGAGATCCAACCGCCGCAACGCCCGGACACGGGTCGCGAGCTCTGGCAGGGCGGCGAAGAAGGTCTTGGTCAGTCGATAGACGAGCGTTTCGTCGAGCTCGACGTTGCAGGCCAGGACCGTATGGATGCCGACGGTGTGCACGGCGCGGCGAAGACTGGGGTATGTCTCCGACGGGATGAGAACGGCGCGCAAGAACGGGTAGGTCGCCCGGAGCCGCTCGACCACGGGACCGCTGACCTCCAACAGGTCGGCGCCGGCGTGGGTCGCCAGGCGCACCGACTCGACCGGGTAAGCCGCGCTGACGAATGCGGCATCCACCGCGCCCCGGCTCACCTGGTGGGCCGCGTCGAGGAATGGGAGGTGCTTGCCATGAACGTCCGCGCCGCCGCTCGGCACCACCGCGAACGACAGATCCGGTATCGCCTTCGAGTACGTGGTCACCAGCGCAGCGCCGAGTGGATTGAAGAACCCGCCGGGCCAGCCGGTCGTCAAGCGGATGGTGCGCCGCTCAGGACCTTCCTTCGCCGCGCCGCTACACCCACTACCGACCGCCCAAGACAGAAGGACCAGTGACGCTGCGACGCCAGAGCCCCAACGCTTGCGCAGCACCAATCTCACACGCTCGGCCGAGACGCACCACGCCTGCGGCATGCAATCCTTTGGACCAAGTAGGGAAACGGCGTGCATGCTATCACGGCACTATGCTCGCCGTGACACGAAATCCGTGCGGATCGATCTGGTGCGCCGACGCTGAGACAACTTGCGACATCCTCGGGGACGGTCTGTGGCGGTAAACTGTGCCGATGAGAATCAATCGGCGCAGCCTCCTGGCGGGTCTCTCGGCGGGCGTGTCCGCAACGGCTCTCGGCGTCCGTTCCTCCTCGGCGTGGTTGCTGCCTCAGGCCGAGGAGCGAGTCGTTCCAGATTACGAAACGCCACTCTTCGATCTTCGCCGGCGTGTCGATGCACCGGTCAAGATCGAGTCCATCGAGCTCCTCAAGAACGGGAGCCACTACTTCGTCCGGACGCGCTCAACCGATGGCGCGGTGGGAGTGTGCAAGACCAAGCAGGTCGCGGACTACGTGCCGATCCTGCTCAATCTGGTGGCACCGTTCTTCCTCGGCAAGGATGCACGCGATCTCGAGACGCTGATCGATGGCGTCTATATCCAAAACTACAAGCTGGCCGGCCAAGCCTTGTGGTGCCCGGTGGCGTATGTGGAGCAGAGCCTGTTCGACCTCCTTGGAAAGACGGCCAGCAAGCCGATCGGCGAGCTGATGGGCGGAGTCATCCGCAAGGAGATTCCCGTGTATCTCTCCGGCTCGGGGCGGGACACCACGGCAGAGGAAGAGGTGGACGTATACGTTCGCGGTGTCGAGCACACGGGCGCAAAGGCAGTCAAGTTCAAGATCGGTGGGCGGATGAGCCGCAACCTCGATGCCTATCCAGACCGCACCGAGACAATGATGGCGCTCGCCCGAAAGCGCCTTGGCGACGACATCGACATCTACACCGACGCGAATGGCTCGTACAACGCCGCCAAGGCGATCGAGATCGGTCACATGCTGGAGGATCTCGGCGTCGGATTCTTCGAAGAGCCGTGCCCGTGGGAAGAGCTGAGCGAGACGAAGCAGGTGGCCGACGCTCTGACAATGCAGGTGGCCGCCGGCGAGCAGGATGCCAGCCTGTGGCGGTTTCAGTGGATGATGGAAAATGGCGTGATGGACATTGTCCAGCCCGATCTCAATTACAACGGCGGCTTCATTCGGGCGGCGCGCGTGGCGCGGATGGCCCGTCGGTTCGAGATGCGGATCGTGCCGCACAACACGCAGACGGGCGCAACCGCCGTCAACATTCTCCAGTTCGCCTCGGCGATTCCCAATATCGGCGCCTACATGGAGTTTCCCTGGCGAGCGCCACGGAAACCCGAGTCCTGGTACTCACCGCATTTCGAGATCCACAACGGGACGGTCAAGGTCCCAACCGGTCCGGGGTTGGGAGTAGAGATAGACGCTGACTTCCTGGCCAAAGCTGAGACAGTTGGACCCTGCCCGTCATGAGCCGCCCGTTCCGGAACGAGTTGACGCGCATCGACGCAACTGCCCGGTCATGTCGTGCCTCGGGACCGACGTTATTCACGCGTCTGGATCCCGCTCAGACAGAAATGTATCCTCGCAACGTTAGCCCTTCATGGTCTCTCTCGCGCGTAACTCGCATCGCGTCACAGCCTTAGTTCTCGTGCACACCGTCGAGTGACACCTGGAGCCGATCTTGCTCCTCCACACGTAATTTGCCGGCGGCGCGCCCAGCAAGGCGTCGCCGATTGAGGAGGAGGGATGATCTGCTTGACTCACGTCCGAGTAGGGGTGTGTCTCGTTGTTCTGTGCACGGTGCTGGCGGAAAAGGTGGAGGCGCAGTCGGCCGGCGCCACCACGGCGGCAATCGATGGAAGGGTGACCGACGAAAGCAGCGCTGCGCTACCCGGTGCCCTGGTCACGGCTACCAGCCCGGTTCTGCAGGGTGAGCGAACCGTGGTGACGAACGAGGGCGGCGCGTATCGACTGCCTCAATTGCCGCCTGGTGACTATACGTTGACCTACCAGCTGCAAGGCTTCGCGACGCTTGTGCGTGAGCGGCAGCGCCTGGGCGTCGGGTTCAACGCCACCATTGATGTGCAGATGCAGATCTCGACGCTCGAGGAGACGCTGACCGTGACCGGCGAGGCGCCGGTCGTCGACCAGCGGGCGTCGCGAATCGTGACCAACTTCGACGCCGAGAAGCTCAGCTCCCTGCCGAACGCGCGTGACCTGTGGTCAATCCTGGGAGCCTCACCTGCCGTCCAGCTCCAGCGCGTCGATGTCGGCGGCAGCGCCGCAGGCACGCAAACACCGTACGCGGCGTACGACACCAAGACTGATCAGCATCGGCCCATGGTCGAAGGCATGGTCATGACGGAAGGAACCGGTGCAGCCGGCTTCTACTACGACTACGGCTCCTTCGAGGAGGTCTCGGTAGGAACCGGCTCGCACAGCGCGGAGATGGGATGGCCCGGCGTCGCCAGCGCCTTCGTCTCGAAGTCGGGCGGCAACGCGTATCACGGACGCGTCTATGTCGACTACCAGACCGAGGGTGTGCAGGCCACCAACATCGACGACAGCCAGATTGCCCGGGGTATCCAGGGCGGCGGCGGCCTCGACGCCCAAGACACGAACCGCTTGAATCGGTACTACGATGTGAATGCCGACGTAGGTGGGTACATCCAGAAAGACAAGCTGTGGTGGTACTCGTCGGTGCGCAATCAGCAGATCGACGTGCGGTACCCGAACTTTCCCGCAGACATCTTCACCACCAAGCTCCACAACGTCACGGGCAAGGCCACCTACACGCTGAGCCCGAACAATAAGATCGTCGCCTACACGCAGTGGGGCCGCAAACAGCAACCGAACCGGCTCGACACCTATCTCATTGGCTCCAGCGCCGCGATCCATACGACCGCTGACTCCACGTGGAATCAGAAGTATTGGGGAGGCGTGTGGAAGGTCGACTGGAACTCCGTGCTGAACGATCTCGGCTTCCTCGAGCTGCGTGCCGGGCAGTTCGCCTACGACTGGCCGAACCACCGGAACAGCGACGCCCCTTCGATCCAGGACACCGGCAACAACCTGATATATGGCGCCAACCGAGAATGGGCGCTGAACCGACGGCGCCCCCAAGTGCACGGGGCGCTCAGCCTGTTCAAGAACGGCTGGGTCGGGTCGCACAACTTCAAGATGGGCGGTGAAGTATTCCGAGAGACCTCGGAGGCCATCCGCGGCCAGCCAGGCGCCTCCGACCCATCTGGCTTCCCCGGCGATGTCCTGCAGCGGCTGAACAACGGTGAGCCGACGGAAGTGTATTTGTTCGGCGCGCCGACGGAGTCGATCAACGGGCTCTGGACGTATGCGTCGTACCTGAACGACACGTGGCAGCCCACCAATCGCATGACGCTCAATCTCGGCCTGCGATACGAACGCTATCGCAGCTTCCTGCCTGCCCAGCAGCGGCTCCCGGGACGCTTCTTCACCGAGACGCTGGACTTCTCCGCCGTCGAGGATGTCCTCACGTGGAACCTGTGGTCACCGCGCGTCGGCGTCAATTTCGACCTCTTCGGCGATGGGAAAACGCTCGTCAAGGTGAACTACGGGCAGTATTGGTGGAACCCGGGCACTGGTTTAGCGAGCGATGTCAACACGAACTCGCCCGACTGGTTCCGTCGATACGCCTGGGCCGACCCGAACGGCAGCGGCCTCTGGGAACCAGGCGAAGAGGGCACGCTTCTGCAGTCCTCGGGCGGTGAGGCATCGACCAGCCTCGATCCGAATCTCGACGACACCTACACACGTGAGGTCGCCGCCTGGCTCGAGCGCGAGATTGCCGCCAACTTCGGCCTGCGCACCGGTGTGGTGTACCGCCGCATTGGCAATCAATATCAGCAGAACAACGTGAACAGACCGCTCTCGGCCTACAATGTGCCGGTCACCGTTCAGGACCCTGGTCCCGACGGTGATAGCCGCACGCCGGACGACGAGGGTACGTTCCAGGCGTTCGATCTCAGCGCGGCGGCCCTGGAGCTGCCAACCGTGGATCGCACGGAGAACGTCGACGGCATCAGTGAGTTCTGGACGTGGGAGCTGAGCGCGACGCGCCGCCTCTCGGGCCGTTGGTCGATGATTGCCGCCTTCTCGTACCGCTGGAACTACGACTTCGACGATGGCTACTTCGGGAACACACTGCGGTCGGAGACCCTGCCGACGACGCCGACCGACTTGATCAACACGGACGAGGGGCGGTTCAATTTCCAGACGTGGGCCTTCAAGCTCAATGGCACGTACGATGGTCCCTGGGATCTGCGCTTTTCGCCCAGCTACCGCTATCAATCCGGCCAGCCCTTCGGTCGTACGTTTGAGGTGGCGCTGAACTACGGAAACCAGCGCATTCTGGCCGAGCCCATCGACACCCAGCGTCAGGACTCGATCAACTTGATCGACCTGCGAGTCGAAAAGGCAATCACGCTGGTGGGCGCACGCTTGACGGCACTGATCGATTTGTACAACATCACCAACACCAACACGGAGCAGAACATCAACTGGAATTCCGGCACGCGTTACTTGTTCCCGTCGAACATCGTCGGACCGCGTATCGTACGGTTCGGGGTCAAGTTCGACTGGTAACGGCGCGCCCAAGGTATACATCAATGTATGTCGCGCCGTACGAGAAGAATGTCGGCAAACGTCACGAGGGAGGACCTTCGATGCGTCGAGTAAGGATGAGCCACCGGACCGTGTGGCTTGCTGGGCTAATCACGCTGAGCGTGGGAGGCGCCGTCCCACAGGCAGGACAGCAGGCGCCCTCTGAGACTTCAGCAAAGACAAGCGTCGATCCACGCGTGGCCACGCTCAAGGAGGCTGTGGCAGACGATATCCGCTCGCAGGCCATGTACGACCTCGGGCAACAGATGGTCGACATGGTCTTCAGCTTCGGGGAGCTCGGCTTCCAGGAGTTCGAGACCCAGAAGTACCTCACGGGCATCCTCGAAGAGCATGGCTTTACCATCGAGACCGGGGTTGCCGGGATTCCTTCGGCGTGGGTGGCACGTTGGGGCTCTGGAAAGCCCGTGCTTGCCATGGGATCGGATGTCGACGGCATCCCGCAAGCGTCACAGAAGCCTGGTGTCGCCTATCGCGATCCCCTCATCGACGGCGCGCCCGGCCATGGCGAAGGGCACAATTCCGGCACGCCGGTCAACATCGTGGCCGCGATTGCCGTGAAGCGGATCATGGAGCGCGAGAACATCCCGGGCACGCTGATGATCTGGCCCGGCATCGCCGAGGAGCAGCTCGGCACGAAGGCGTATTACGTCCGCGCTGGCCTGTTCAAGGATGTCGACGTCGTGCTCTACAACCACGTGGGCACCAACTTGACCACGGATTGGGGCGACAGCAGCGGCAACGGTCTCGTCTCCGTGGAGTACGCCTTCGAAGGGGAGACGGCGCACGGTGCCGGCGCGCCGTGGCGAGGCCGATCGGCGCTCGACGCCGTAGAGCTGATGAACACGGGATGGAACTATCGCCGCGAGCACCTCCGGCTGCAACAGCGGTCGCACTACGTCATCACCGACGGCGGCGACCAGCCCAACGTCGTCCCGCGCACGGCCTCGGTCTGGTACTTCTTCCGCGAGACGAGTTTCGACGGCATCAAGAACCTGTGGGAGGTCGGCGACAAGATGGCGGAAGGTGCGGCGCTCATGACCGGGACGACGTGGTCGTCGCGGGTTCTGGGCTCGGCGTGGCCACGGCACATGAACCGCCCTGTGGCCGAGGCCACGTATGCCAACATCAAGGCAGTCGGCTTACCGAAATGGAGCGACGCGGACGTCACGCTGGCCAAGGCGAGCCAGCGTGAGCTCGGTGTGCCGGAGGATGGGCTCGAGACCGAGCTGTCGGAGCTCGAGGGCGAGGAAGAGATTCCAGACGACGACAAGCGCGGCGGCGGATCCGATGATATCGGCGATATCTCCTGGACGTTGCCGACCGTGTCGCTCCGCTTCCCCGCAAACTTCAAGGCCGGCCCGGGCCACAACTGGGCGAATGCCATCGCGATGGCGACGCCGATCGCCCACAAGGGCGTCAATACGGGAGCGCAGGTCCAAGCCATGACTGTGCTGGATCTGTTGCTGCGTCCCGAGCTGGTGGAGCAGGCGTGGGAGTACTTCGAGGACGTACAGACGAAGACACGAAAGTACGAGCCGCTGATTCGTGCCGAAGATCAGCCGGCCGTCCACCTCAACAAGGCGATCATGGACCGCTATCGCCCGGAGATGCGCAAGCATTACTTCGATCCCACCAAGTACAAGACGTATCTCGAGCAGCTGGGGATTACGTATCCGACGGTCCGGACCGACTCGACGTCACCCGGAAACGAGGCCGTGAGTCGGTAGACATGGGCGTTTTCCCTGGCGAAGAGGGGGAGTCGAGATGAGATAGAATTGAAGCGCTGGAGCGTTCCATGAAGACCGCTAAGGAAGAAGTAGGAAGCCTGCTCGAGCACCTTCCCGAGAGTGCGTCACTGGAAGATATTCAGTACCACATCTACGTCCGTCAGAAGGTTCAAAGGGGCCTGGATGCCGAAGCAGTGGGCAAGATCCTTTCCCAGGCCGAGATCGAGCGACGGATGGCTCAACTGGTTCACGGAGCGACGCGCATCCGTCGCCTCTGAGCCTGCCAGCTTGCCGTCCCCCAGTTTTTGTCGGCCCTCCCAAACATTTGAGTGCGGGCCTGTGTGGAGTCGGTGAACAGGACCGGCTACGCGCGGGTGGGCGGAGCCGCCGGCGTGTCGTGCTGACGGGTGCCGCGCGCCCCGGTCGGCCGCGTGGAAAAACCACGCGCGGCGCTCCTGTGTCACGACCTGCCGAGCTCCGTGAGCTCGGCGGCGGTCTGGCGCCGCGCGTAGTTTTACCCCCTCATGCGGATCACGCGGCCTCCAACGGGGCGGCGCGGGCACGCGGCAGCACGCCCCGCCGCCGCTGCCTCGATGCACCATCGCACGCATCGTGCGCGTGACATGTCGTCGCAGTTGTGGACGTGGTGCGACATGCCACATCCCACGCCTCGACGACTCGCCGGTCGTTGACGGAAGCTCCTTGCGCAACTCGCGAGACTGGGGCCGGTCCTGCGCGCGTCGCTGATCGAGCGCTTCACCCAATGCGGGAAACCCGGCTGGTCGCATCACGGCAGTATGCGAACGACACCACGCGCGACCTCGCGTTCCGCAGCGGCGCGAGGTACCGATATTTCCGCGTTTCCCCCACGATCGTCGAAGGCTTGGTCGCCGCCGCGTCGAAGGGACGCGACTGCAACCGCCACATCCGACGCCGCTTTCGCGACCAACGCGTGGCCTGCCCCATCACGTCGCTCGCACGCCGAGCAATCTCACCTCACGTGTCCACATCACACCGGGCGCCTCCGGGTGGTCTTCGGCGACCTCACCGCGCAGTGGCGCTCAGTGTTTCCGGAGGGATGGAGACAAATTGGAGGGGCGGCAAGACACGTGCGCCGCGCTGGGGGGCAGCGCCGGCAGGCGTGATCGCGGGGGCCGTGCCGCCCCGTTGGAGGCCGCGTGATCCGCGAAGGGGGTAACACCACGGGCGGGGCCAGGCGGCCGCCGAGCTCACGGAGCTCGGCGGGTCGCCCACACGTGAGCGCCGCACGTGGTGTTTCCACGCGGCCGACCGGGGCGGCACGGCCCCCGCGATCACGCTTGCCGGCGGCACCGGCGCACGCGCGACGCTGGCTGGCGAGCGCCGTCGTACGCGTGTGCTTTCATTTCGGCGCCGCCTCTGTTTTACTCCGCATGGGCGGAACTCGACGCTTCACGGAGGGTGGAGAAAAACTGGGGGCAGCAAGGACGGAAGACTGGCCAACCGCTGTCTTTGGTTGATGATACCGTGCCCCGGCGCCAACGCCGAGGCGGCGGAAGGTGACTGGTCTGAGAGGCGCGTGGAGATGTCTTTGACATTCTCCCGCTAAGCCTGCCAGGCATTGTCAGGAAGACGCTATCCCTGTATCGTGGCGTCCGTAAAAGTTACCCGGTCCCCTTCTCTTCGTTCTAGGCCGATCCCTTTCTGCCGAGGACAGAGAAGAGGAACCAGTGACCCTTTGCGGACGTCGCGATGAAAATCACCCGGGTTGACGCGCTCCTCATGTCCTGCCCGCTGCCGGAGCCCCTCCGGCTCCCCTTCCATGGCGGTGAGCGGACGATTCTAAAACGTGACGCGATGCTCATCCGCATCGCCACGGAGGTCGGCCTTCACGGATACGCACCCGGACCAGCGCACGAAGAAGCCGCCACGCACATCCGTGAGCACATCGCGCCGTTTCTCGACGGCCGCGACCCGCGGAGATGGCGCGAGCTCCGGTTCACCGCCAGCCCAGAGATCCAAAAGACGTATCACGCCGTCGAGATTGCGCTCCTCGATCTCGCGGCCCGCTTCGAGGGATGCCCGTTGTCCGAGATCGCGGGCGGCCGCCAGCGTCACGCCATCAAGCTGTATGGCAGCGCCGGGATGTACATGCCGCCAGAAGCGTACGCCGAGGAGGCAGTCGCCATTCAGGCGCAAGGTTTCCTCGCCTACAAGATGCGCCCCGCACTCGGTCCCGATGGCGACCTGGAAGCCCTGGCTCGAATGCGGGCGGCGACTGGTCCGAGCTTCGGCCTCATGATTGACGCGCATTCATGGTGGCGGATGGGTGATCGCAGCTACACGCGCGACATGGTCGCCAGCCTCGCACGCGAGATGGAGCCGCACGGACCCGCCTGGCTCGAAGAGCCATTGCCGCCGGACGATCATGACACCTATCGATGGCTCAGGCACCACACGGGTCTTCCAATCGCCACCGGTGAGCACGAGCAAGCCACGGAAGGCCTGCTCGACGTCATCGAGACCGGCGCCGCCGATATCATTCAGATGGACGTGTGCTGTCAGGGCGGCCTTCCCGCCTTCCAGGCGGTGTCGCGCGCAGCGAACGCGCATGGACGGCGCGTCGCGTTCCACAGTTGGGGAACGATGCTCGAAGTCCTGGTGGCGGCGCATCTCGGCGTCTGCTGGCCCGAGCAGGTCGTCGAGTGGCTCGAGCATCCGTGCTATACGAGCGCCCTGCGAGCCGGCATGTATCCCTTCCCCGCCGCTGACGAGATCCTCTCGGAGCCGCTCGCCATAGAGGCTGGCTATTTGCGCGTGCCGGACCGGCCGGGGCTCGGCATCGACGTCGACGAGACGGTCGTCGACCGCTATCCGTTCATTCCGGGGCCATGGTCGATCTTCCGGATCGACTCACCACCCTCGACTGTCGCGGTGGTCGGTGATCACAGCGTGAAGTGGGTGGAAGCGAAGCCGGGAGCCTCGGCGTGACGATCGACCCGCTCCTGCTCGCGCTGGTCGGCGTGCTCATCGTCGTCACCGCGATTCTGTGGCTGCGGCTCGAAGCGTTCCTCGCTCTCATCGCCGCTGCGCTATGTGTCGGCCTGCTGACGCCACCCGAAGCCATCGAGCGCGCGGCGCTGGCGCGTAACGTGCCCGCAGACGAGGCGTCGAGTCTGGCGCGGCAACCGGCAGGTGAGCGCGTCGCCCGCGCGTTCGGATCGACGGCGGCCAGTACGGGCATCCTCATCGGCCTGGCCGCCGTCATCGGCCGCGCATTGCTCGACAGCGGCGGCGCCGACCGCATCGTGCGCTCGCTGATGGCGCTCGTCGGCCACGCACGGGCCCCGCTGGCGTTCTCGGCGTCCGGATTTCTCCTTGCGATTCCGGTCTTCTTCGATACGGTGTTCTACCTGATGATTCCGATCGGCAAGGCGCTGGCCTTACGGACTCGCGAGCGATACGGGCTCTACGTCATGACGATCGCGGGCGGCGCGACCATTGCGCACTCCCTCGTTCCCCCGACGCCGGGCCCCCTGTTCGTGGCCAGCGCGCTCGATGTCGACGTGGGACAGATGATGGTCGTCGGCATGGCGTTGGGCCTGGTGGCCACCGTGGCCGGCGGGAGCTACGCCTACCTGGTGGATCGGCACTGGCCGGTACCGTTGCGGGACAGCTCAGAGATGCCGCTGGACAGTCTGAAGACGTTAGCCAATCGCGACATTGCCGAGCTGCCCTCCCTTTGGGCGTCGCTTCTGCCTATCGCGCTGCCGATCGTCCTCATCGGCGGCACCACCCTGGTGGATGGCGAGACCGGCGGGCCGCTCGGCGGCCTGCTCGAACGCGTTCTCCGCGAAGTGGGAGACAAGCACGTCGCGCTCGCGCTCGCCACCGTGATCGCCCTGATTCTGCTGGCGCGCCATGGCAAGGGCAGAGCAGAGTCTGCGCGGACGCTGCAGACCGCCCTGGCGGGCGCCGGCTCGATCGTCCTCGTGACGTCGGCGGGCGGTGCGTTTGGCGGGATCTTGCAGCAGACCGGCGTCGGCGAGGCGCTCCGCTCGCTGACAGCGACGGCAGAGATCGGCATCCTGCCGTTCGCGTTCCTGCTCACGGCGCTGCTCAGAACGGCGCAGGGCTCGGCGACGGTTGCACAGATTTCCGCTGTGGGAATCGTTGGGGCACTGGCCTCGCCTGGGGCGCTCGGATTCCATCCCGTCTATCTCGCGGCAGCCATTGGCTTTGGGTCCAAGCCGTTCTCGTGGATGAACGACAGCGGGTTCTGGGTGGTCTCTCGCATGAGCGGGATGACGACAACCGAGACACTGCGTAACTTCTCCGGTCAGCTGGCGGTCATGGGCGTCGCGGGGCTCATCGCGACGATGATCGCGGCCGCGCTCTTTCCCGCTCTTTCGTGATATGCGCATTGTCGATTTCCGGATCCATTCGATTGCCATCGCCGATCCACCGCTTCGCAGCTCGTACGGCTTGCATGCGCCGTATGCCTTGCGGACGATCCTCGAGATCGAGAGTGACGAAGGCGGCGTCGGCATCAGTGAGACGCACGGCGGCGAGACCATCGCCCGTCAGTTCGCGGACCTTCGGCCGCGCATCGTGGGTGCCGATCCGTTCCGGCTGACCGCCGCACTGATGCCGCTCGTCGACCCCACCTCTTCTGCCAAGGGAGATCGCTCGCAGACCCTTCTCGTCCCCGGCGAAAATCCCATGGACGCGGCAACTCGCCTCTACTCGGCCGTGGAAATCGCATGCCTCGATCTCATCGGCAAGTCGATCGGCCGTCCAGTGTGTGACCTGCTCGGTGGGCGCGTACGGAGTGAGGTGCCCTTCTCGGCGTATCTGTTCTACAAGCATGCCGGCGGCGGCGGCGAGGCCGACGATGTGCGTGAGGATGAGTACGGGGAAGCCCTGGATCCCGACGCCATCGTCCGGCAGGCGCGACAGATGATGCACGGTTACGGCTTCACATCTGTGAAGCTCAAGGGTGGCGTCCTCGAGCCGGAGGCCGAGATCGACAGCATACGGGAGCTGCGCCGTGCGCTCGGCTCCGCCGCGCCGCTGCGCATCGACCCGAATTGCGCCTGGTCGGTGGGGCGTTCTATCGAGATCGGTGCCGCGCTCGCCGCCGAGCTGAGCGGCGAGGGCTATCTCGAGGATCCCACGAGCGGCCTCGACGGGATGGCGGCGGTGCGCGGTGGGCTCATCGCCCGCGGCGTGCAGATCCCGCTCGCCAGCAATGTCGCGGTGACATCGCTGGCCGACCTGCCGGGCACGATCGAGCGAGACGCTGTTCAAATCGTGCTCTGCGATCCGCATTACTGGGGCGGCCTCCGCCAGATCCAACATCTGGCGCAGGTGTGCCAGACGTTTGGTCTCGGCCTGTCAATGCACTCCAACAGCCATCTCGGCGTATCGTTGATGGCCATGGCGCATGCCGCCGCCGTCGCGCCGCGCCTGACGTATGCGTGCGACACGCATTACCCATGGCAGCACGAAGCGGACGAGGTCGTGCAGGGCGGTCGCATTCCCATCCGCAACGGATGTGTGGCGGTGGGCGACAAGCCCGGCCTCGGCATCGAGCTGGATCAGGATCAACTGGCGCGCGGTAAGGAGCGCTATCGCAGATGCGCGTATCGCAAGCGCGACGATGAAGCGGAGATGCGGAAGCACGTGGATCCGGCATGGTCGCGCGTCTTGCCGCGGTGGTGAGAAACGGGGACAGCCCCCGTTTTCCACGATACGAAAAACGGGGGCTGTCCCACTGCTGTCCGGTTGACACTTACCGTCTCGGCCGCAAC
>WHTT01000010.1 GCA_009377605.1 Luteitalea sp. | reverse complement strand
GGCAGCAGACCGGATGCCACGATGTGCGACACGGCATCGCCCGCTGCCTCGAGCGATTGATACGCCGCAAGAACGGTTCGCGAGCACTCGGGCTGCGGCAGCAGCCGCAGGGTGATCTCGAGCGCGATTCCAAAGAGACCTTCGGATCCCACGTAAGCGCCTACGAGATCCGGTCCAGTCAGCTCGAGACTCCGCCCGCCAAGGGTCACGACGGTGCCGTCTGGCAGCACCGCCTCGAGTCCCAACACATGGTTGAGCGTCATACCGTACTTGAAGCAATGCGCCCCGCCGGAGTTGAAGGCGACGTTTCCACCGATGGTGCACACGGGCTGGCTCGAAGGATCCGGCGCGTAGTAGAGGCCATGCGAGGCCACCGCACTCGAGACATCCAGATTGATGACGCCCGGCTCGACAACCGCAATGCGATCCACCGGATCGACCTCGATGATGCGATTGAGTCGGTTGAGGGCAATCACGATGCCGTCGGTGTGCGGGAGGGCACCACCGGAAAGGCTCGTGCCGCTGCCTCGCGCGACGAAGGGGATCTGCGCGCGGTGGCACAAGCGCACTGTCTCGATGACCTCTTCCCGCGACTCCGGCAGCACGACCGCGCGGGGTCGCGCGCGGAACACCGTCAGGCCGTCGGACTCGTACGGAAGGAGGCCACCAGGCCGTGTAAGAAGCCGAGGCGGTGGGTAGAGACGAGCTAACGACTGCAACAACGCGTCTGTGTTCACGATGTCCTCATGATAGCTCGGACTGGCACCCAACTTGCTCTCTCAGTCGTGTGTTGCAGAGCGGCGGGGGGGACTTTGCGGAAAATCACCCCAAACCAATGAGGAATTTACCGGCTTCCGCGGTATCCCGCTGTTCCCCCTGGTGAAACGAAATTACGAACGTGCAATCCTTCGCGACATCCTTCCTTGCTCTGGTAATTGCCATGGTCGCCGCCACGCCGGCAGCTCTGGCGCAGACCTTGAGCGTCAACGGTACGACCGCTGTCGCCGTGGGCAGCGCGGAGGACTACGCCGCCAGCGTGATAGGC
The DNA here is from genome assembly GCA_009377605.1 of Luteitalea sp. NCBI lineage: Bacteria > Pseudomonadati > Acidobacteriota > Vicinamibacteria > Vicinamibacterales > Vicinamibacteraceae > Luteitalea > Luteitalea sp. The sequence goes on along the minus strand of WHTT01000010.1, from coordinate 107,573 downwards.
GACCCGTGGGACTTCGACCAGACGACCGATCACGTCTACATGCTCGAGCAGACGCAGGGCAGCGAGAGCTGGCAGAGCGTTCCTGCGGTCTCTGGCGGTGTGCTGCGCGCCACGGCACGCTTGGCCGCGCCCACGCTGTACCTGCTGTTCGAGGGCATGCCCGGCGCCGTCAACCGGCTCGAAAAGACCGGGGTACGCCATCCGATCGACACGCGCCGCTTCGTTCAGCTGTCGTTTCGCATGCGACGCTCCACGGCGCCGCGGCCAGACGAGTTGGTTGGCGCTCAATACCTCACCGGCGTGCCCCGCGGAGCGGCCACCTGGGGCATCGAGCAAGGGCAGGCGGCTGGCGGTGTCGGTCCCGACAGTCGCATGGTCAATCAGTCGCCGGTGTCACAACAGACATCGCCCGGATGGCACCTTTACACGATCATTCTCGATAGACGTCTCGCGGCGCCGTTCAGCGCGGGGCAGCCATGGAACGCCACCGGCATCGCACGCGCGTTGAACCTGGGTCTGGGCAGCGGGCTCGCGGGCGCAACCATCGAGATGGATTGGGTACGGCTCACCGAACGCGGCCAAACGGTGCACCTCAGTTGGTCGAATCTCGGCGGCGCGATTACGCTCACGGCGCGGCATACGCAGACTGGCGACGTCATCCAGATTTATCCGGAGAGCGCGTCGAGCGTGACGTTTCCAGACGACAGCTCGTACACCTGGGACTACGGCTACCTGCCACCGGGCACGTGGCGTGTCACGGCGGCAAGCGAGGCGCGACAGAGCAACGCCGTCACCGTCGACATCGCGCCGGCGCCGCTCGTCACCGTCCTCGACCCAGACGAGGCCGGCGGGCGTGATTTCGCCGAGACGCTGCTGGCTGACGGCTGGGATCTCACCAATTCCCAGGACCTCCGCCACGGCCGACTGTGGGAGACGGTGAACGCGGCGTTCGGCGCTAGCGGCATGACCGGTACGTCGGATGGTAACAACCCGGCGGTCATCCTCGCCGACGACTGGGATGATCCACCTGGCACTGAGCTGGTCATCGACGCCGACAGGTTTCATCGCTTGTCATTCACCATCGAGTACGACCACAAGGAGCTGGGCATCAACGCGGCGCTCGCCGACACCTGGGGCGGACTCGCGCGGGTCATCTGGCGCGAGCGCAGTAACAACGGCGGCACCTTCACCCAAACGCACGGCTTCATCGTCTACGACGGCTGGCCCCGGACGTACTCTTTCGATCTGAAGGCACTTCGTGCGGGCAGCCAAAGCACCTACGACACCGAAATCTGCGACCAGCCGCCAGCCTGTGAGGCGAGGCACCCATGGGGCGGTCAGATCACCAACCTCAGTATCGACCCCTATGAGGCGGAGACGCCACGGTGGTTCCGGCTGGCGGACATCCGGCTGGCCGAAGACGATCAGCCCAACGCAAGCGGCTTCTTCACGGTGCGATGGAGGGTGTCGCCTGCGCTCTTCACGGGCGGCGAGATCTCGGCTCGCCCAGCGACCGTGAATCTCTATTACGACACGGATACGAACCCGGCGTCGGGACGGGTGCGCTTTGCGTCGGGTGTCGACGCCAGTGACGCCGCGTATGTGTGGCACGCCGGCACGCTGACTCCCGGCCTCTACTACGTCTACGTAGAGGTAGACGATGGCGTCCAGAGGAGGGGCCGCTATTCCACTGGACCGCTGCGGGTGGGTGGTGATTATCCCAGCGCGACCGATGGGGATGGCGATGGTCTCTCCGATGCCTGGGAAGCTGGTCACGGCGTTCAATCAGCGGCCGCAGACGAGGACGCCGATGGTGTGAACAACCTCGCGGAGTACCGCAGTGGCACTGACCCGCGGCTGCCGAATCGCTGGATCTTCTCGGAAGGCGCCACCGGATTCTTCGAGGAGCGGCTTGCCGTTGCGAACCCGGCTGCGGCGCCTGCCGAGTTCCAGGTGAAGTACATACCAGAGGCTGGTAATCCAGTCACCCGGCGGTACGCCATCGACGGGCTGTCGCGCATGACCATTCCGGTCAACGAGGTGGCGGGCCTCAGCAGCACGGCGTTGGGCGCGGAGATCACCACCATCAGCGGCGCCCTTGTCGCCGAGCGCACGATGTTTGCCGGCGGCGGTCGTCCTGGCGGCCATACCGGAAAGGCGGTGGCAGGAGCCCGGCAGCAGTGGTTCCTCGCGGAGGGGTTTGGTGGTCACCCATTCGACACGTTCATCCTGTTCGTGAATCCGGGCACGCAGGCGGCCGAGGTCACTGCGTCGTACCTGCTGGACGGAGGTGGCGTGCTCCCTCATCGGTTCACGCTTCCTCCGACCTCGCGACGCACCGTTTACGCAAATGATCTGATCATCGACGGCGTGCCGCTGCGCGGCCGCGCCTTCTCGCTGAAGGTCGACAGCACGGGGCCCATAACGGTGGAGCGCGCGATGTATGTCGCCATTGGGCCATTCGGCAACATCGCGCACGCGTCGCCCGCCGTTGAAGCGCCATCGGCGAGCTGGCTCGTTGCAGAGGGTCGGACCGGGCCATGGTTCGATACGTTCCTGCTCTTGGCCAATCCAAGGAACGAACCGACGACTGTGACCGTGCGTTATCTCACGCCGTCGGCGGTCGTCCCGCAAACCTACCGCCTCGACGCAAACAGCCGCAGGACCGTGCTGGTGGATGATGTTCCGGGCCTTGCCGACACCGAAGTATCGGCGGCCATCACGACCGACGGTGGCCCGATCATCGTCGAGCGGGCGATGTACTGGCCGCAAGGGTCCTGGACCGAAGCGCACAACAGCTTTGGCGTCACCTCCGCAGCGACTCGGTGGGCGCTGGCGGAAGGCGAGCTGGGGGGGTCTCAAGCGTTCAACAGCTTCCTTCTGCTCGCCAATCCGGGCAACGAAGCAGCATCGGTGGAGATCACCATTCTCCGTAGCGGTGGCCGGGCGCCAATCACATTGCCTCGGCAGCGCGTTTCGGCCAACAACCGGGTGACGTTGGCAGCCGATCAGTGGAGGAGCCACGGGCTCACCGACGGCGAGCGCTTCGGCCTCCGCGTCATCTCGACACGTCCCATCGTCGTCGAGCGGGCGATGTACTGGAACGGCGGCGGCGCGCTCCTCGGTGGAGGCACCAACGAAACGGGCATCAGTTGGTAAGGGTCACAACACCGCGCTGCCAATCAAGCCGATGAGATATCCCTCGAGCGTGCGGGTGTTACCAATGGCCGAGCGTCGCGTTCACAAGAACGTGAGATCGACCTCCTGGCCGGCGAGCACGGCGCCCGCCTGCGTAAACGTATCCTGCTTCACGGCAAAGTGTTGCGTCAGGGCGTGAATGTCGCGAAAGCGACGCTGGAGGGGGCTGCGAGCGTAGATGACACTTCCACCGCCGGCGTTGTACGCCGTGTCGACAACCGAGGCGGCGGTCTTCGTGACCCAGGTGACCGTCGCACGGATCTTCGCCCGGTGCTCCGGCGTGAATGGCACGCCGGAAGTTGCGGTGGCCCATACCTGCTCCGCATCGGCGAACAGCAGTCCGCGGGCCGCCCGGAGCCGCGCATCCGCCTCACCGAGTTGGTACTGAAACAACGGATTCGACGCCAGAGCTCCACGAGTGAACGCAGGAACCTTCTTCGCCGCCATGGTCGTCACGTCCTCGAGCGCAGCTCGTGCGATCCCCATAGCGACGCTACCCAACATGAGCGTCGAGAGCGACAGCTCCGGTATCCTGAGCAGCGGCGCGTCCAGGCACGGCTCGCCTCCCAGTTGGAACGTTCGCTCCGCCGGCACGAAGACGTCGTTGACGACGAAGTCGTGACTGCCCGTGCCGCAGAGCCCGGACACTGACCAGGTATCCACGATCTCCACGTCCGACGGCGGAAGGACCATCGTCCGCATCGGCGGCTCCCGCCCATCGTCCACGATGCTATTGGCGAGGAACCAGTGGCAATGCTGGCAGCCGCTCGCGAATGTCCATCGGCCGGTCGCCTTGAACCCGCCGTCGACCGGCGTCGCCGTTCCCGTTGGATTGAAGGCGCCACCAAGAATGACATTTGGCCCGTCGGCGTAGAAAGCGTCGAATGTCTTGCGTGGCAACAGACCAAACAGTACCGGCGCCGCGCAGCCAATCATCACCGTCCAGCCAACCGAGCCGTCGGCCCTTGCGAGCTCTTCGAGGACCCGCATCTGGCTCGGGAGATCGAGCTCGGCGCCGCCGTGGCTGCGGGGCACCAGCGCCCGGAAACAGCCAGCGGCTGTGAGCTGCGCAACGAGGTCCAGAGGTAGTCGGCGCTCCTGTTCGATCTCGTCGGCGCCGGCCGAGATGCTCGGCGCCATTGGTCGTATCGCTTCGATGATCTTGTTTCCTTCAGTCGACTGCATGGTCACTTGCTCACTCGTGATCACAGTGAAATCTCCCGCCCGGTTGGTGCTTCGAGCACTGCACGCAGCACTTTCAGAAACGCTTCGGGCTGCTCCATCGGTGGATCGTCACCGGCGTCCTCGATCACCTGCAGGGGCCATCCAAAACGGGCGCTGGCTTCCCGTGCGACTGTCAGGGGTGTCGCGAGATCGTACCGTCCCCAGATGAGCGTCGTGGGAACCGTGATGCACGCCAGCGTCGCTGGCGGAATTGCCCGCATCCCGAACTGCTCCATGAGGCTGTGCAGAGCGGCCTGCGCGCTTGGCGTCCTGGCGCGATCCAGCGCGTACTCTCTGACGTATTCCCACTGCTCACCCATGCCACGACGCAGGGCTGCCAGGTCGAACGCACACCGGCTCCACAGACGGTCGAGCGTGTGCTCGGTGGGGTCAGAGAGGAACTCGCTCAGGGCCAGCCCGAACGCGGGCGTCGGCTGAAACTCGCTCAACCCGAGCGTGTCGACGAGCACGAGGCCAGCCAGTCGCTCACTGCGTTCGCTGGCGAAGCGCGCCGCGATGGCACCGCCAAGGATCTGCCCCACCAAAACGGGCGGGATGGGGCAAGTGCACTCAATCAGGTCATCGAGCCATCCGGACACGCGATCTCCATCAGGCCGTGTATCGAACATCTCCGAGGCGCCGTGCCCTGGCAGGTCAGGAGCGATGACGCGATGGGTCGTCACAAGATTCGGGATCACGCGCAGCCACTTCGCCGCGTATTCTCCGGGGCCGTGCAGCAGCACGATCGGTGGGCCGTCACCGCCTTCCAACACCGCAGTCTGGACGCCGTTCAGCGACAATCGCCGCTCGGTCACCGGCAACGCCGCCAGTAGTCGTTCGCGGGGTCCCTCCCGCGCGCTCCCTCGATGCTCTCGCACCAGCGGGGCAGTGCGATTCGCGACGTGCGTGTCTTGGTTCGCCATGGCTCTCCTCTTCTCGTCTGATCTGCGCGGTGGTCGCGCAAGTCAAGAGTGCGACAGGAGCCACAGCGCCCGCTTCGGTAGAACAACCCAATTTGCCGCGAATGGCGGCATGGGTAATTTCCGCCAGGCGTCAGAGGAGCTTGTGGTCGTACGCGTAGGCCGTGGCGGCGGCCCGCGACGGGACATCGAGCTTGTTGAGGATATTGCTGACGTGCCTGTCGATGGTTCGCCCGCTGACGCACAATGCTGCGGCGATGGCTTTGTTCGTCTTGCCGGCGGCGATTAGGCGAAGCACATCACGCTCACGAGCCGTGAGCGGGTGCTGCTGGCTGGAGGCTGTACGTGTGTCGATAGTGTCGAGGCGCATCAGCTCTGGCCGCGCTCCCAGGTGCTCGAACACGGCTCGGGCCGCACCGAATTCAAGCGCGCTCGTCTCGTTATCACCGAGTGCGCGACACGCCTGTCCGAGGAGGACGCGCACGCGGGCGCACTCGTACGACGCGTCGAGACGTGCCCACACCTCGAATGCACAGCGCAGCGGTCCGAGCGCCGCGCGCGCATCACCTTCCGCGAGCTCGATGGCGCCATGCGCCCGAGCAGCCGTAGCCCGGAGCACGTCGGCGTCGAACGTCTCGGCGAGCGCCTGGAGCTCACCACAGGCGCTGCGGGCTTCCTGGATATCGCCCGTGGCCAGCATGATTTCGAGATAGGCAGGGAGGAGCCGCGCGCGCTGCCGCCGGTCGGCGGTGGTGGTCACGAGCCGGCGAATCGCTGCCGACGCCGCGTCGGTGCGCCCCTGGGCCATTCGCAGCAGTGCCAGTCCAGGTTGTGGGTCGCATCCCGACCGGCTCGCGGCGCGGTATGCCTCCTCGGCCTCGGCACACTCGCCGCGCAGGCGATGGATCTCCGCCTGTTGATAGAACGCGGCGGCCGGAGGCTTGCGACCGACCCGCTTCGCACGCTCACACGCCCGGCAGGCTTCTGCCAGCGCCTCCGGCCACGCACCATGGAACTGCATGATCTCGGCACGATGCACGAGGCACACGCCGGTGAAGGCCACCATCTCGGATTGCTGCTCGCACCATCCGGACAACGCGAAGGTCCATTCGCGGGCGCGGTGCGTGGCGCACACCTCACGACACGCCTCGATCACGCTGCAGTACATCAAGCCCGTCATGATGGGCGACAGCTCTCCGGCAATGACCGCGAGCATCGTTTCATCGAGGAGCCCCAGGCCGGCCACAACGTGGCCTTGTTGGATGAGGGCGCGGCCCTGTACGTGACAGGCGGCGGCCGTGAGGTCCGCATCTCTGAAGCGCTCGCCAGTCGCGGCGGCGGTTGCGGCCGTTGCGTGCGCCGCCTCGGCCTTGTCCTGATGGAGCTGCAGTTCGGCGATGGGGAGGAGTAGGTAGCCTCGCTCCACGCAGTCAACACCCTCAACGCGCCGCTGGCCCCGTGCGCCCCAGGCGCTGGACTGCGCCACCTCTCCGCGAAGCAGGAGGCTGAGACAGAGCCAGAACGCAGAGCGAGCGGCGCGGGGTCTATCACCAGCCTCCACATAGGCGCGATGAAGACGATCGAGGCAGCGCTCGAACTCGAGGTCGCGGCCAATTAGGTACGCCGACGTGGCCAGCCGTTCCAGATCATCCACGTCCAAGGGCGTCTTCTGATCGGCGGCCGAGAAGGCCTCGTAGGCGGCAGCCCAAGTGCGACGCCCGTAGCACTCACGTGCGTGTTGCAGGTAGTCGCGCATACGATGGACAGTTACTCGAGGTGAATCGCTCGCTCAGTGTCTCATGACTTACACATTTCCGAGCAGGGCCGTCAATCGGCACGCTGAACAGCGTCTTCGTCGTCGGCGACCGCGGCTCGGAGGCCGTATAGACGACCCGCCGGCTGTTGGCGCTGATCACAACGTCGTGGATCTGATCAACCCCCGACACGTTGAGCTTGACCGGCAGTCCGTTGCCCGCGACCGGCACGCTGTACAGCTGGCGGCTCACGTCTTCGCCGACGTGAATGAATACGGCGCGCTCGCCGTTCGGTGCAAGCCGAAAGTCGACGAAGCCGCCGCGGGACGCGGGCAGGCTCGCGGTCAGGTTGCACGGCAAGCTGGGTTCGCAGGAGGGTGGCGCTTGCGCGCGCGTGGGTGGCCCGGCCAGCGCAAGCCACAGTGCCACGCCAGCGAAGGCGAAACGCGTCTGGGTCACACGCGTGCGCGTCGGCGCGACGTTCGCAATCGATCGATGTCTCCACAGTGAATCTGCTTTCATGATGCTTCCTGTATGTCTGCCACGTCATCGACCTCGCGCCGCGCAGTGCGGAGCGCGGGCCGTCGCTCGAGGTCGCGCAGCGCGCGATCCCTTCGCTTGAAACTGGGTTCGGCCTGCGCGGCTTCCAGGCCGGACGTTGTGCTGCCGATGCGGCGACCGGTGACGGTGACCGGCGGGATGACCGGTCCAGCCTGTCGATCGCCCGCCGCACCGGCGGCGGCCGGGGGCCATGAGGCGCGACCAGGCAGCTCGGGAGATCGAGCTCGGCGCCGCCATGGCTGCGGGGCACGAGCATTCGGAAACAGCCTGCCTCGGCGAGTTGCGCCACGAGCGAGCGCGACGCGCCGCACCATGGGCTGTCCATCATCGCTAGATCACGACGAAGTTCTCCAGGAGCCGCCACGACCAGGTCGGTTCGTCGTGATCACCCCACGGAGGTGTGACGGACCCGTGAAGGTGCTGTTCCTGCATCGGGTTGCATAGCGGTAGTGGAGGCCAGAGCTTGGCGGCCCGGTGCCGTCGTTAGAAAGTGTTAGCGGCGACTGGCAGCGTTCAGAGGAGGAACATCGCCAACGCGGTCGCGACGATCCCGCCCAACCCTGCCGCCGCGAGCGCGAGCGGAAGCTGCGTGGTGACGTGGTCCATGACGTCGCCACCGCAGGCGAGCGCGGAGAGGATCGTCGTGTCCGAGATCGGCGAGCACTGGTCGCCGAACACCGCGCCGCCGAGCACGGCGCCGAAGCAGAGGTGCATGTAGAGCGGGCTCGGGTCGATCGCGTAGGCGAGCGGCATTGCGAGTGGGAACACGACGGCGTACGTACCGAACGATGTCCCGATCGAGAACGCAATCACCATACAGATCGCCATGAAGATAGCGGGAAGCAACGGCGGCACGACGAGCGGCGCCGTCGTCTCGACGATATACGCTGCGGTGCCGAGCGTCTCCGATACTTTGCCTAGCGTCACGGCGAGCGCGAGGATCAGCGCGCCGACCGTCACGCCCTTGCAGCCGTCGACAAATCCGTCAATCGCCTCCTTCAGCGGCAATCCTTTGATCAGCGCGAGCACGATCGCGACGAGCACGGCGAGACCGAACGCCTCCGCAATGCGCACCTCGCCCGTCACGATGTACGAGATGATCGCGACGCCGAGCAGCGTGCCCATCGGCGCGACGAAGTCCGCGATGCCGACCGGGTAGTCCTTCGGGAGGCGCAGGGTCGTCAACTCGCCGGCCGTGAGCGGCTGCGCCGTCGGCGCGTTGAGCTGGCCTGTCGTGCGGGCGCGGTGGATCGCGCGCTTCATCTTGCCGCCCACCCACGGCAGCCAGCCGAATGCGAAGAGCAGCGTCGACAGCACCGCGAAGATGCCGTAGAAATTGAACGGTATCGAGCTGAAGAAGAACGAGATGGCGGCGGCCTCGGTTGGGAACAGCGGCGTCGTCCCGATCACGAGGCCGGCCACGTAGACCGGCCATGCGTTGAATGGCACGACGGTCGCGATCGGCGACGCCGTCGAATCGACGAGGTACGTCAGCTCTTCCTTCGACACGCGCTGCGCGTCGGTGACCGGGCGCACGGTCGTGCCGGCCAGGATCGTCGAGATCGTGCCACCCTGATGGAAGATCACGCCGACCAGCCACGCGAAGACGCGCGCCGTCCGTGGGCCGCGCACGATCGTTCGGCCCGCACGTTCTGCGAACGCCTGTGCGCCGCCCGTGCGCGTCCACAGCCCAATCAGCCCGCCCAGCGCCCAGAGATAGACCAGCAGGATCGTCGCGAACGAAGACGATCCGATCGCGGGGATCATGAAGCTATCCACCACGTTGAACTGACCGCTCACGACACCGCCGGTGACGACGCCGAGGAACAGCGATGTGACGACGTTGCGCGTGATGAACACGAGCACGAGCGTCAACAGCGCGGGTAGCACGCTGAAGAATCCAGTGTGCTCGCCTTCCTCCGGCACACTGCGCGGCGCAATGAGCGCGAGCAGGATGAAGGCGGCGGCGAGCGCCGCGACGCCGGCCAGGCCGCTTCTAGTAGCCTTTTTGCTTGTCGACAACATTGATGAGCGGCAAGCCCTCGGCAAAGCGCCGAATGTTAGCCTTGATCGTACTCAACATACGCCCGCGGTCCAGATCCGAGCGGCCCGCAATATGAGGCGTGATGATCACGTTGTCAAACTTCCACAATGGATGGCCCTCGGGGAGAGGCTCAGGATCGGTCACGTCGACGCCGGCGCCGGCCAGTCTCTTGCTCTCGAGTGATTTGGCGAGGGCGTCCAGGTCGTATGTGCCCCCGCGGCTCACGGCGATGAAGTACGAGGCCTGCTTCATGCGCTCGAATTGGTCCGGGCCGATCATGTAGTGGCTTTCCAGCGTGTGCGGCGCGGCTACGAACACCACGTCTGCCTCGCCGATCACGTCGTCCAGTTGGTCTGGCTTCACGACCCTCTCAATGAACGGCGTCATTGGAATATCTTCCGGATCAACGCCAATCACGCGCATGCCGTGAGCCCACGCACGAATGGCGATCTGCGTGCCGATGCCTCCAACGCCAATCACAAGGGCGGTTTTCGTATTCAGCTCGATCAGGTTATGCGTCCCACCCTTCCAGACTTCGTCTGCCTTTTGATCGAGCCATCTCGGAATCTCGCGCGTCAAGGCCAGCAGCATGGCCATCGCATGGTCGGCGATCTCGGGGCCCTGCACGATTTGGTTGTTCGTCAGGACGATATCGCTATCGCGCAGATCATCCGACCCGGATAGATGCAAGACTCTTTCGACGCCGGCGCTGTACGTTTGGACCCACTTCAACTGCTTGCCGGCGCGAACCCACTCGGGCCTGATGCTACCGATAAAGGCATCGGCATCCCCGATCTCGTCCAACACGGTGTCTTCCGACACCTGGACGATTTCCACCTGGGCGGAAGCGGATCGCCAATCCGCGAGAACGTCCTCGGACTGGTCTAGCACAACGACCTTCTTTGGTTGGGCGGACAGGAAAGCCCCGGAGAGGAGCAGCAACACGAGTACCAGCATTCGACGCATGGGCACCTCCAAGAATGTGGGAGGATTCTATGCGCGCCGGAAACTGGGACGCAAGCTGTGATGAGGTCCATATGGGCGGCCCTGATCGGGGGAGGGCGATCAGGGACCGCTTGGCAGGTCGTCGATCCTTAGTAGATCGTGATGGTCCTCGGCATGGGCTGCGGGTTGTTCGACTCGTCGCTCTCGCTCAGCGCGTTGGACGGGTCGATCACGTAGCCGAGGTAATACGTCCCGGGAGAAACCGACGAGGGGATCGTCAGTGTGCGCGAGAACGTGATTTGCGCTCCCTCTGAGCCCCAGGCGCCGTAATTGCTGCCCAGATACGTGTCTGCCGAGCTCGGATAGCTGTTTGTCGACAGATAGAAGTTGATGTCGAAGGTCTGCGTCGACGTGCTCTGGTTCAAGAAGGTGACATCTATCGTGACATTCGAGCCGCGCGCCGCGGAGAGCGTGCTCGAGACCAACCCGGATGACCCCGAACCGGTTCGCTTGAATGCCGAGCCGGCGACATCGACTTCAGTGGTGCTATCCGGGTAGATAACACGCTCGCCGAGCCTGTCGTCTGGGAGCGGATCCCATTCCTTGCCATACCCGAGCGGCCCACTATTTGGATAGTACGAGTTCATCGTCGCCATCCAACGGTCCTCGTGCAGCAGACCAAGCGCGTGTCCCAGCTCGTGAAGGGCAACACTCTCGAGGCTGTAGGGTGACCCCAATGAGCCGTAGTTGAACGTGCCCGTTGTCCAAGATCTATTGCTGTTGAACCCGATGTCGGTCTCGTCGATACCGTAGTTCCACCCGAACAGCCAGTAGCAGTGATAGCGGGTGCGGGTGACGGCCAGGGTGCTTCCCGAGAGGCTGGTGTCGTAATACACCTCGTTCCTGCCATTGTCATCGTTGTGGGTTCCGTCCGTGTCCCGGCCGACATAGAAATTGAACCCTGAGCCCTTGACGTTGTTCCAGTGCCACATGGCGTTCTGGAGACGGGCATCCCCATTGCCACCGGCTGGAAACGAGGTCGTGCTGATGTACATGTTGGTCCAACCGGAGCTATAGCGTATGGGGTTGCCGTCGCAGGTGCGGTAACCATAGGCATGGCTCACGCTGGCGCTCAGACAGACGATCAGAAACGCCACCGGCCCGGCGGCCCAGCGCGCCGCCCGTGCCAAACGATTGCTGTGCATGCTCATTGTGAGACTCCTTGATTGATGATCTGGTGCATGAAGGGCGACTGCGTTACTGTTTGGGGGGTGGGGCATCGCGCTGTGGCGTACGCTCGAGGGCAGCGCCCGTCGGGTCGACGCTCGTGAGCGTTCTTGCCTGAATCCCTTTGGCCTTCAACCGCTGCTGGAGGAGACCCAGGAACTTCACCAGGGGGATGGCCTGTTGCGTCGCAGCTTTCTCGGCGACTTCAGGCGACGACGTCGGAGAGCCGTCATCGGTGGTGCCAGCGTGAGCTCCTCGTTGCCGGGGGTCGCTGGGGTCATCAACGATGATGGCTTCGGAGGGGTGCGCGCGCTCCTTCAGAATCTCGCCATTCGCCACGCCGAACACGCGGTTTCCGTCATGGTCGAACACGCCTTCCGCGCCGGTTCCTGCATCGGTGGCTACGCGGAACACTCCCTGCGTCCATCCAACAATGGGCACAATCGCTTTACCGTTGTCACGCACGAATAGCAGGACACGCTCGCCGGGCGTGAAGCGCGGGCTGCCGTGAAGCCAGAGGCCCACACCCTCCACCTCACCTCCCTCGAGTCGCAAGACCAGCGTGGCGGCCGCATAACGACCATGCAGCACCTGGAGGTTCGAAAGGGACACGAACGTGTCAATATCGCCCTTGCGTGAATCACGCACGCGCGAAGTGACGTCATCGACTGTTGCCAGGACGACACCGTCGGCTTCAACGAGGAGATCGTCCAGGTTCTTCTTGACAATGGTGGTTGCCTCACTCACGGCGCCGAGGCAGATCACCCCGACGAAGGCAGAGAACAGAAGCAGCTTATTTACGTTTCGAGATAACAGACACACGGAATCCTCCTTGGACAACTGATCGCGTTGTCCGAGTTCTTGACGTTGGACTGTCAGGCGTTAGAGCGAGCTGAGCGTCGCCGTCCGGACCCGGAAGAAAACAAGTCGAGCGGTCGGACGAACCTCCCTGCTTGAATGTGGCGCGGCGCTCATGGATGCGGCGTCCGTCGCGTGTTACCGTTCCTACCCCTAATCAACGCCAACGAACTTGAAACGGAACAGGGGTGGGGTTCTCGTGCCGCATTGACATGAAAGAGCGGGTCCGCCGTCACAGAGCACAGTCGCCCCAACGGAACCGCGCAAACACGGTGTGACCGTACCGTCGGGATCGTCGGTCACCCTGAGATCACGGCGAAACGTCGCTGTGCACGCCAACTGTCCGCGCGCCCAGAGAGCATCAGGCTCGCCGTACGCTGGTGATGGGCGCCAAACCGCCGAGCCGGCGTTCGAGGAGCCCCGTCCCAACGTTTGATCACCACGGAATACCTCTGTCCAGGCTTTCACAATTCGTAAAACGAGGGCTGCCCCCGTTTTTCGTATGTTGGAAAATGGGGCTGTCCGGGGCTGCCCCGTTTCTGGCGAGATCATCGTCCATGAACGAAGCCACCCACAAACTGGATGACGATGCCTTCCTGCGCTCGGGTGGAGCGCTGCGCGGCGTGTTGTGGCGAGAGCTATCGGAGACGCTGCTCAGCCGCGGCGCCATGGCCCCCGGCACGCGCCTCGGCATTTTCACCTCACGGCGACCAGCTGGCGTTCGTGCGCTGGAGTGACCCACACAAGTATGAGCTGGTTGTCGCCCGGATCAATGGCTCGCGCCAGCGAGTGGTGGCCGTGCGTGGCGGGGGCGAGTACTTCTCGCGGGAGGGGCCGGCCTGGTCGCCGGACGGCGAGCTGATCGCCGTGGCAACGGGCAACGTCGCGCGCGAGATGACCATCGTGCTGCTGAACGTCGCGACCGAACGCGAACAACGGCTCACCACGCGTACGTGGGAGAACATCGGAGCGCTGGTCTGGCACATGGATGGCAGCGCTCTCGTCATGGATGCGCGCGAAGTGTGGCTCCAACCGCACCAACTCTGGCGCGTCGCGTACCCCGATGGTCAGGCAGAACGCCTGACACACGATCTCAGCAACTACGCTGGCGTGAGCGCAAGCGCGGATGCGACAATGCTGCTGACCATCCAGCGCGAGCGGGTGGCGAACGTCTGGGTGGGGCCGGCCGACAACCTCGCAGGAGCAACCGAGCTCCCTGGCGGCATGAACGGACGGCACGGCGTGTTCGGCCTGACGTGGACCCCTGACAACCGGATTCTCTACACGTCGTCAATGGGCGACGGGGCCGACATGTGGATTGCCGCACCCGGGCGCGGCGACCCGACACGCTTGACCGCGCGTACTGGCATGAGCGCATTCCCGACGGTGGCGCCGGATGGACGGTCGGTCTTCTTCGTCTCGGCGTCGAGCGGCCGACGACATGTGTGGACCATGGGAATCGACGGCGCCGGCCAGCGGGCGCTCACGGCGGGAGACGAGGACACCTACCCGGATATCACGCCTGACGGCCGCTGGATCGTGTATCAGCTCGGCGGCCATCACCGTCTTTGGAAAGTGTCGGCAGATGGTGCGCTTCGCACGCCGCTCACCACCGAGCGCGCCACACGTCCACGCGTATCGCCCGACGGCCGGCTCGTCGCGTGCAACCTCTGGGACAAAGAGGCACGGCGATGGAAGGTGGCGCTCCTGTCATTCGAGAGCGGGCGGGTGCTAGGGATGCTCGACGACATTCCCAGCTCTCCGTGGACCATTGTGCGGTGGACGCCAGATGGGCGTGGGCTCACCTACGTGGACTCACGCACCGAGGACCACAATCTCTGGACCCTCCCCATCGATGGCGGTGTCCCCCGGCAGCTGACGCGTTTCACGAGCGGGCACACCCACGACTTCGCCTGGTCGCACGACGGTCGCTACCTGGCATGGTCGCGCGGTCCGCGGACACACGACCTCGTGCTCGTCACCGGCTTACGGTGAAGTGAAGTGGAGTGAAGCGGTGTCGCAGAGTATTCCCCAGAGTATTCCCCAGAGTATTCCATTGGCGAGCGATGACATGCCCCGCCAAGACAACATCACGGAGGTGCTCAGGTCGCTCCTGCGCGAAGACGAAGGCGCGCCAGACCGGCTCATCCCACTGATTTATCGCGAGCTGCGACGGCTCGCGCATCGGCAACGCTGGGCGCGTCGACCGGGACAGACGCTCACGACCACAGGCCTCGTCCACGAGGCTTACGTGAAGCTCGCGAGCCAACGACCGTCCGGGTGGCGCGACCGCGGTCACTTCTTCGCAACTGCCGCGCGCGCCATGCGTCACATCCTCATCGACTACGCGAAACGCCGCCAACGCCTGAAGCGTGGCGGCGGCCAGGTGCACGTCACGTTCGATGAAGGGCGCATCGCGGTCGAAAATGAGGCAGAGCAGCTTCTGCTTCTTGGCGATGCGCTCGAGCGACTCGCGGCGCAGGAGGAGCGCCTCGCCCGGGTCGTCGAGTGTCGCTTTTTTGCCGGCCTGAGTGAGGAAGAAACGGCGGCGGCGCTCGGCGTGTCCGAGCGCACGGTCCAGCGCGACTGGGCGCGCGCGCGGTCATGGCTCAAAGCCGAGATCGTGCGCAAGTAAGTGAAGCGGACAACCTGCGCCCGCACCGCGGCGGGCTGACGGACCGTCCTGTCCCGCCACGTTAGACAGCCCACTAGAATGACAACGTATGGCGCAGCGTGAACGGCAAATCGAACGACAGTCCGCGTGGACCAGCTAGGCCTCTACCTCCTCCTGAGTTACCGTAGACGTAACGAGCTATTCCAAGTCAAACCGGCACTTAGCCCGCTCGCTACGAGTCCGCCGCGCTGCCAACAGTTCGAGAGCTTTCTACGCACGAAGCGCCGCACCCCACACTGATGATCTAGCGCTCTTGCCGAGCTCTGCACAACTACATGTTTGGGGAGGGCCGCGCCCACGCTTGCATGCTAGAATCCGCCTCGCCACCTTGTTGGAGTCGGAAGCTATCCGCGTGCCGACGGCCCTCCCCTGCTTCACGCGTATACGGCTCCGCAGTGATCGATACGAACCCCAGAGCGGGAGGAAAACATGATTCGTAATCTCGTCTGTTTACGATTTGGGATTGGAATGATCCTCGGGCTGTCGGTGCTCGCAGGCAGCGCTGCAGCCCAGCCGAACGTCACCGTTGTCATGAGCGAGCTGGACAATCCGCGTGGTCTCGCCTTTGGTCCAGACGGCGCGCTGTATGTCGTCGAGGCCGGAAGGGGCGGTGAGGGACCGTGTCAAGAGCTGCGCGGAGCTGAACAATGCTATGGTGCGACCGGTCGAGTTAGTCGTCTGTGGCAAGGCGAGCAGCAACAGGTCGTAGGGGAGCTTCCGTCGTATGCCGCTGAGTCAGGTGAGGCGACCGGCCCGCACGACATCTCCTTTTTTGGCAACGAGGCTTACGTGACAATTGGCTTCGGTGCCGACCCCGAGCTCCGTGCGGACTTTGGACCTGCAGGCGCGTTCTTTGGCACGCTCCTCCAGGTGGCACCAAGCGGACAAGGGGGCATCATCGCGGACGTCGCACAGTACGAAGCAGATGCGGACCCCGACCAAGCCGGGCCAGATTCCAATCCATACGGCCTGCTCGCGGAAGCCGACAACCGTCTCGTGGTCGACGCCGGCGGCAACGACCTCGTCAGCGTGGACGCAGCGGGCGATATCACCACGTTCGCGGTCTTGCCAGAGAACCCCGTGCCCACCGCCGTTGCAATTGGTCCAGATGGCGCGTACTACGTCGGCGTGCTCACGGGCGTCCCGTTTGCCGAAGGTGAGGCGCAGATCTTCCGCGTGGTACCTGACGAGGAGCCGACAGTGTTCCTCGAAGACTTCACGACGATCGTCGATCTCGCCTTCGGACCGGACGGGAGCCTCTACGTGCTCCAGCATGCAACGGGATCCGGATTCGCAGACCCGGGCCAACTGATTCGAGTGGGCCGTGACGGCACGCGCAGCGTCGTGGTGGAAGACCTCGTCCGTCCGACATCCGTCGCTCTCGGTCCGGATGGCACGATCTACGTGACCAACAATGCTGTGTCCATCGGCGGAGGCGAGGTGTTGCAAATCACCCTCCCCTACACACGCTACTTCGCTGAAGGTGCGGTGGGCGACTTCTTCGATACGACGTACGCCCTGTTCAACCCGGGTGACACACCCGTAACGGCGACACTGCGGTTCGCGAATGAGACGGGCGACGTGCTCTCGCACGTGAGGACGATCCCGGCGGGACAGCAGGTGACCGTCGACGTGGATCCGCTGGTGCCCCCCTCATGGGTAGGCGTTGCGGCGGTGATCGAGGCGGACCAGCCGCTGGTGACGTCCCGCACCGTGTCGTGGGGGCAGGGCCCAGAGCAGGGCCCTTACGGCGGTGACACTGGCGCGGGAGTGGCGTCTCCGCTTCCCGAGTGGTGGATCACGGAAGGCGCGACGGGTGTCTACTCGTTGTTCTATCTCCTGCACAATCCCGGTGACCAACCTGCCGAGATCGAGATCACGTACTTCCGGCCAGGTGGCCAAGCGCCTGTGACGCGCTCGTACACGGTGGGCGCGCAGACGCGACGCACCATCCTCGTCAATAGCGCGGATGGGATGACGCCCGATCCAGAGCTCGGCAACACAGCCGTGTCGGCCCACATCGTGTCGACCAATGACGTCCCCGTTGTCGCAGAACGGGCGATGTATCTAGACAGCATCTCCGAGCAGCCGTTCACAGCAGGAACGCTCGCGGCGGCGGTGCCGCTCGCTTCGGACCGGTGGACGTTCGCAGAAGGCGCTACCGGCTTCTTCAACCTGTTCCTGCTGCTCGCCAACCCAACCACCGAGGAGGTCGAGGCCACGGTGCGCTATCTGCTTCCGGCGTCTGAGCCAATCGAGAAGGTGTACACCCTCGACCCAATGAGCCGCCAGACGCTCTGGGTGAACGAGGAGGATGCACAGCTTACCGACACCACCGTGGCAATCGAGGTGGTGAGCTCAGCGCCAATCACGGCGGAGCGCGCCATGTGGTGGGGCGCCAGCGGCGTCTGGGACGCCGGTCACGTCAGCACCGGTGTGGGTCAGGCGGCGCTCAAGTGGGCACTTGCGGGACTCGGCACTGCTCCCGACGAGGTCGCGTATATACTCCTCGCCAATCCCAACGCCGAGGCAACCGAAGCACGTCTGACCTTGGCCTTCGAGGATGACACGGAGCCGCTCGAAGCCACCGTGCCTTTGGCCGCGGGCAGCCGCGTCACGGTGCAGCTCGCCGATCTCTTTCCGGCCGCGGCTGGCGCACGCGCAGCCGTTACCGTCGAGAGTGCGGGCGACATGCCGCTGCCGCTGGTCGTCGAAGGGACCGCTTACGGATCGCCGAGCGGTCAGCCCTTGACCACAGGCCGTGCGGTGCCCGCGCTGCCGCTGGCGTCGATTCCGTAGAATGGAAAAAGGAACCGGGTACCTTTTCGCTCCCGAAAAGGTACCCGGTTCCATTTCCCTTACGGCTGGGCAAGGGAGGCAAGCGCGTCCCCGGCGGCCGCCGTCCCAGTACCCGGGGGGACCCGAAAGCCCTGCTCGCGCAGCGCGCGCTCGAGCGCGCTCAAGAAGACGAGCACATACTGCGCGTTTGCGCCGTGCCCCATGAGCCCGACGCGCCAGATCCGGCCGGCGAGCGGCCCCAAGCCCGCGCCAATCTCGATATTGAACACATCCAGCAAGTGGCGACGCACCCGCGCGTCGTCGATCCCATCGGGCACACACACCGCATTGAGCGTCCAGCTGCGCTCCCCTTCGGGCGGCAACAGCTCGAGCCCCATCGCTCCGAGGCCTGCAGCCAGCGCGACGTGATGCCGCCGATGCCGCTGCCAGCGAGTCTCCAGGCCTTCCTCCTCGATCACGACCAGCGCTTCGCGGAGGGCGTAGACCAGTGGTGCGGAAATCGTGTGATGGTACTTGCGCCGAACCCAGTAGCTCTCGAGCAAGCCGAGGTCGAGATAGAAGCTACGCGGGCTGTCGAGCCCTGCGGCACGCTCGCGGGCGCGGGCGCCAAAGGTCAACGGCGCGAGCCCGGACGGTGCGCCAAGACCCTTTTGCGTGCAGCTGACACAGGCGTCGATCTGCCACAAGGCGACCTCCAGCGGATGCCCGCCAAGCGAGGTCACCGCATCGACGAGTGTCAGGGCGCCCTGCTCGCGTGCTGCCGCTGCGACGGCCTCGACTGGATGGAGCACCCCGGTCGACGTCTCCGCGTGCACGATGGTGACGATGTCGGCGCCGTGCGCTTTGAGGGCGCGCCGGACGGCATCTGGATCGACCGCACGTCCCCACGATGTGTCCACCCGCGTGACGTTTGCACCGTACCGCGTGCAGAGCTCCACGAGCCGCTCGCCGAAATAGCCCGACACGACGGCCAGAACGCGCGTACCCGGAGCGACGAGGCCTGCGACCGCCGTCTCCGTGCCGGCCGTCCCGGTACCTGAAACAGCCAAGGTCAACGCCTCTTGCGGCGCCCGAAACGCCCACCGCAGCCGCGCCCGCACATCGTCGACGAGCGCCAGCATGGCAGGATCGAGATGGCTCAGTATGGGTGCCGCCATCGCGCGCATGATGCGTGGCGTCACCGGACTAGGACCAGGACCAAGGAGAATACGTTCGATATCAGGAAGCATGAAGAACGATTGTATCGGAGAAGGTGGGCGGGTACGGCTGCGCTACGGCTGAAGCTCGATCGTAGCGGCCTGCCATACGCATTCCATCACACCCGGTAGCGCGCGGTTTCAGGCTGCGCGGACCGTGCATCACGAACGGGGCGCGTCGGCCGCTTCGAGCAGGAGATTCACACCGAGCACGGTCAACGCAATCGCCAGCGCCGGGCTCAACACCCAGGGCGCGTCTCGCATGACCTGTACGTTCGCGGCCTCTTGCAACATCGTGCCCCAGCTCGGCACTGGCCCGCCGAACCCGAGGCCCACGAACGAGAGTGTGACCTCGGCGAGCATGAACGCAGGCAGCAGCCAGAGCGCTTGCGTCCCGAGAAAGCTGCGGGTGGCAGGCAGCAGGTGATGCACGGCAATACGCCACGGTGATGCGCCTGCGGCACGCGCCGCAAGCACATATTCACGTGTGCGCTCCGTCGCAACAATTGTGCGGACGCCGCGCGCGACTGTCGGCCAGCCCACGAGCGCCAGTACGCTTGCAATCGCGGCGAAGACCGCGGCCGTAGGCAGGAAGAGCGGCAGAGCGGCCCTCAGCGCCAGCACCGCGTAGAGCACCGGAAGCACGATGACCAGCTCTGTCACGCGCATCAGGAGCGTGTCCGCGACGTGGCCAGCCATGCCGGCCGTGACGCCAATGATCAGTCCAATGAGCAGGGCTCCAGCGACGCCCACCCCTGCGACGCCGAGCGAGAGCCGGCCGCCGTGAAGCAGTCGCGCCAGCACGTCGCGACCAAGGCTATCTGCGCCAAGCAAGAGCAGCGGCACACGCGGATCCACGCTGGTGACGAGTCGACCCTGGTGCGCGATGCTGAGCGACACCAGCCGGCTCCTGTCTTCTTCGAAGGTCCGGGTCAGCCGATCGCGCAGCTCGAGGGGATACACGAACGGCGTCCGCATCTGCCCAGAGGCGGTGACGAGACGCGGTCGCATGGGGGGCGCGAGCAGGTAGCCGCGAAACTGCAGCCCGGGCGGATTGGGCGCAAGCCACGGCGCAAGGACCGAGGCGGTGACCATGACACCCAATAAGACCGCACCGACTCGTCTTGCTCTGGACACGCACCTCTCCAGCTCGAGCTCGCGCCCGACGCGCCCTCGTCGCGCTGTTACTGCCCCGCCCTACCAGTCTCTGCTCCGCGGATCCGCAAATGCCAAAGCCACATCCGACAGAAGCGTCGCGACGGCGAGAATCACTGCGCCCGCCGCCGCACAGCCGGCCGCGAGGTTCAGGTCGCGTGACACCAGCGCGTCGTAGGTGAGTCTGCCGAGCCCCGGCCAGGCCGTCACGATCTCCACGATGAACGAGCCGCCGAGGAGACTGCCGGCCACGAGGCCGTAGACGGCGAGAACCGGTGCGAGCGCGTGACGAAACGCGTGGTGCCAGAGCAATCGCCGACGCGGCAGACCGCGTGCGGCTGCCGCGAGCATGAACGGCTCGCGCAAGCTCTCGCTCAGCGCGCGCGCCTGCAGCCGCTCGATCATGGCGGCAAGCGGCAGTCCGAGCGCGAGAGACGGCACGACAAGGTGCCGCGCCAGATCGCCACCCGCCACGAGCCAGCCCGCCTCGTCTGGCCCTGGTGCGCTCATACCGCCCGCCGGCAGCACGCGCGTGCGAAGCGCAAGGAACAAGAGCAGCAGGGCAAACACCAAAGGCGGGAGCGAGAGCAGCAGAGTCGAGACGGTGGCAACGGCCCGCCGCAGCCACACATGACGCGAACCGGCCGCGATGACTCCCAACGGCACCCCCAGCGCCGTGCCGAGCAGCAGCGCCACCAAGCCGAGCACGGCGGTGTTCCGTGCGCGCTCGATGACCAGCGGCGCGACCGGGCGCTCGTATTTGAACGATCGCCCGAAATCGAGGCGAAGCACGCGTTGCAACCAGGCGGCGAACCGCGTGCTGGCCGGTTGATCGAGGCCGAGGCGAGCACGCTCCCGCGCGATCGTCTCGGCGCTTGCCCCGCTCCCGAAGGTTTCGCTGGTGATGTCTCCAGGCGCCACCGTGACGAGTGCCGCAGCCGACATCGTGACGGTCAGGACGAGCAGCAGCGCAAAGCCAGCGCGGCGAGCAATCAGGCGCGTCATTCGGTGGTCTCGCCCAATAGGATGCCGGCCGCTTGCCACAGGAGATACGGGTGAAGGGATCCAGGAACGACGTTCTGAACATGCGCGCTGGTCGCGACGGTGAGCCGCGGCGCAGCGAAGAAGAGCGCGGGAACGTTGTCGGCGAAGATGTGCTGCACGCGATTGAAGATCCGCTTGCGCGCCGCCGGGTCGAGCGTGACCGCCTGCTGCAGCATGAGCCGGTCGATCTCCGCCTCCCACTCCGTTGCTGGATGCTCCTGGCCGGGATGCCACGCGTGAAACGCGCCACGCGAGAGCCAGAAGTCCAAGTTCGAGGCGGGGTCGGTGTCGCTCGTCACGGCGCCGAAGTAGAGCGCCTCGTACTCCCCGGCAATCAGCCGCTCGATGAGCGCCGGCCGATCGAGAGCAACGACGTTCACCGCAAGGCCGATGGCGCGGAGGTCTTGCTCGATGACCGACGCACCACGCTCGCGAAGCGTGTTGCCCCGCTGCGTGAGCAGCGTGATCTGCGCCGGCCCACCCGCCGCGGTCTCGACAAGGCCATCGCTGTCTCGATCGCGCAGGCCGATCGAGGCCAGCGTTTCGCGCGCACGTGCCACATTGGGACGAGACACCGGCAGATCGGAGGCGGACCAGGCGCGATTCCCAGGCGTCACCGGCCCCGCAATCGGCACGCCCTCACCAAGGTAGACGGTGTCTGCAAACGCTTGACGGTCGACCGCAAGCGAGGCGGCCTGACGTAGCTCGAGCCGCTGCAGCCACGGCTTGGTGCGATTTGCGCCGGAGATGAGGTTGAACCACAGGAAGTCGGCGTCGAGGCCGATTCCCGCGTCGTGCAAGCCGAGGCGTCCCGCCCGCTCGAGACGTCGCGCCTCTGGCAGATCCTCGGGGCGCAAGGCGCCGAACATCATGTCGCTGTCACCCGCAAACAGCCGGAGGACCTCCGCGTTTTGATCCGGGACGATGTCGACCACCAGCTCGTTCAAGTACGGAAGGCGGCGGCCGCTTACATCTCGCCGCCAATAGTGTGGGTTTCGGCGCAGGAGCAGCCGCTCACCCGGCCGGTAATCACGCAGGACGAATGGTCCCAATCCTACGATCTCGCTCGGTGGTGTCCCGATATTCCACGCGTCGCGAAACCGTCCGCGATCCAGCGCGTCCCGAAGCTTGTGCTTCGGAAGGATGGGGATGTCGGCCAACAGCCGTAGGCCAGCGCCGAGCGGTGCCGCCGTCGTGAGGATGACCGTGTGGGGATCCGCCGCCTCGGCCTGAAGTGGTTGCCCACCCACCTGGAGCGCACCGGCGAGTGGGCTGGCCGCCTGTTCATCGTAGATGGCGTCGAACGTAAACAGCACATCGTCTGCCGTGAACGGGGTGTCGTCCGAGAAACGCACACCTCGCCGCAGCCTGATCGTCCATCGCCGGCCGTCATCGGACCGTGTCCAGCTCTCCGCGAGGGCGGGGATGACCTCGAACGTGCGCGGGTCCAACGTGACGAGCGGGGCATTGATGAGCCAGCTTACAGCCAGTGTCTCAGCGTGCCCGGCCACGATGCGATTGAACGAGCGCGGCTCATTGCGGAATGTCGCACGTGCGACCCGGCCATCAGGCGCGGCGTCAGGCGGCGACGGGGAGGCGGCCGTCCACCAGAGCGCGGCACCAATGGTGCCGGCGAGCATGAGCGCGACCACAGCAAAAGTGCTTCTCCGAAGGCGGTTTTTTCCGGTCAAGATCTTGCCCACCGCAGACAACGAGTTGACTGACGACGCAACCTATTTAACTTGTATAAGTTACGTCCCTAACCATCTCTAGATCCTGTCGATACCTGTGGCAGCCGGACAAAATCTTGGCCGATTTTGCAACAGGCGGCAGCCCCACTCCTGGCTCATTGCAGAAATTGCAATCGGCATCCGAGGGCGCGGACGTTGCAATTTCTGCAATTGTCGCCCCGCACGAGATGTTGCAAAAACTGCGATCTGGTACGTTCCGTGCTCCTCTACGCCTCGACTGTAGCCTCTCTCTCCACCATCTGGAGTCGTTGTCAACACCGCTGAGACTGGGAGCTAATCGCATGGAGTTGTTGGGTTTTCGCTCGTCGTCCCTGGAATATCGTCGGACCGCTTGGCTGACGAGCGCTCTGCTCACGCTGGCGCTGGCGTTGCTGGTGTCCGCCTCGGCGCTGGCTGCGCCTGGCCCACATCGAGCGCGCCTCTCCTCGTCGCTCCAAACGAAGGTCACTGCGGGCTTTACGACGACAGACGTCATCGTTCGCGGCGACGCGGATCGCCTGGCAGCGTTGGCGGAGGCGTACGGCGCACGCGTGAAAAAGCGGCTCCGCGCAGGGGCTGTCTTGACTGTTACGCAAGGGGCGCTCGAGTCGCTGGTGACGGACTCGTCCCTGGACGCGATCTCCGGTGACGACCTCGTCGTTCCGACGATGGCGGTGACAAATGCGTCGACCGGCGCGGACCAAGTGTGGGAGGGCATTGCTGGAGTACCAGGCCTGACGGGCCGCGGCGTGCGTGTTGCGCTGGTCGATTCCGGCATCGTGGATCGCCACCCTGCGCTCGGCCAGCAAGTGGTATTGCACGTTGATTTTACCGGTGGAGATGGCCGTGATGCCTATGGCCACGGCACACATGTCGCGGGCATTGTGGCGGGAAATGGGACCGACTTCAAGGGCATGGCGCCCGAAGCGGAGCTCATTAGCCTGCGCGTGCTGGATGAGGAAGGCAAGGCCGTGGCGAGCACGGTCATCGAGGCCATCGAGTGGACGATCGCGAACAAGGAGCGGCTCGGGATTCGCGTGTTGAACCTCTCGGTCGGCAAGGCGGCCACCTCCTCTTGGCGGGATGATCCGCTCTCGCAGGCTGCGCAGCGCGCCGTGGAAGCGGGTCTCGTGGTAGTGGCATCAGCGGGCAATCAGGGGCAAACGAAGGACGGCCGGGGCATTGTCGGCGCCATCAGCTCACCGGGGAATGCGCCGGACGTGATCACCGTGGGCGCCGTGGACACCCGGGAGACGCCGGAGCGCAGCGATGACGTGGTGCCGCTCTGGAGCTCCAAGGGACCGAGCTACCTCGACGGGTTTCTGAAGCCGGACATCGTGGCTCCTGGCCGCCTCATCCGGTCGCTCACCACACCTGGCACGACGCTCGCAAGTAAGTTTGCGGACAACGTCTCTCCGGACCGCCGATACCTGACGCTGTCGGGGACGAGTCAGGCGACCGGCGTTGTTGCTGGCGCCGCAGCGCTGCTGCTGGAGTCGAATCCAGAGCTGAGCCCGGCGCAGGTCAAATACATGTTGCAAACCACCGCGAGCCTGATGCCCCGAGATGGCGTCCTCACGAGTGGCGCCGGAGAGTTAAACGTCCCAGGAGCGGTCTTGCTCGCTACTCATCGGGACAAAGTACCGGTGGTCAGGGTGGCAACTCAACGGGTAGTTGGTCAGGGAGTTGCGTGGGTGCCGACGGAGCACGGCGAGCAGGCACCCCGTGGTGCAGTCCGAGTTCAAGGCACCAACTGGGTGTGGGGCACCAACTGGGTGTGGGGCACCAACTGGGTGTGGGGAACGAATTTGGTTTGGGGCACGACCGCAGTCTCCAGCACGAACTTGGTTTGGGGCACTAATTGGGTCTGGGGTACAAATTGGGTCTGGGGCACAAGCGCGGTCTCGAATGAGAATTGAGTTTGAGGTGACTAGCGGAGCGTCTTGGTGAAACCGAAGGCAGCGCGGCGTCCGCGCGGGTAGGTGGCGAGGGCAGGGAGCTCTGCGCTACGGTTTGGCCTTCGCGTTCACATTAGAACTCCGCTAGCTCGGTCTGTCAGCCAGGACATTGGTTGACATGAGGGGTTGAGCCAGAGCATCCTGGGGCAATTTTTGACGAGTGACAAGCCTCGGTACTGTACTGGTTCCCCGTGGGCTACGAATACCCTCCATCCGTTCGTGGTGATCTGAGGTCAGGGCGTCTTCTTGCTGCGCTGCGCAGATTGAGCGCACTAAGTAAGCCTGACCTCAGGACCCGCCTCGGAGTCGCAGACCTTCTGCAGCAAACCGGAAGCAACTCTGAAGCAATTACCCGTTTACAAAGCGAGTTTAAACGCGGGCAGCTTGAAGACCAAGAACTCGCCGTCGCATATCTTATACACGGAACAGCGGCCTTCAATTTAGCACGTATTCCAGACGCTCTTTCCGACCTCAGACATTCGGTTCAGCTCGCGGATTCCGCTGGTGATTTAGTCATTTCTTGTCGGGCACGCCTACGTCTCTTTTCGGCGCTCGATGATCTGGGTGATACACAAGCTGCCAAGAACCTCGCTTCGGAGACACGTCGGCTCGTGCTTCGCTGTGCCGACCCACAGCTAACGGCCTGGCTACACGCGTGGATCGGCCAAATAGAGGGCAAACGAGGGGCCTTAGACGAGTCGATGAGGCATTTTCTGGCCGCTCGTGATCTACTCATCGGTAGCCCTAACCTTGTCCTCAGTGCCTTCATTGGTGTCGGCGTATGCTGTGTAGCAGCGCTAGACGGCAGCTTAGAAGAAGCGCTCAGTGAGGCGCAGACTGCCCTACTCGATGCAGAGCGCTCTGGCCAAGCAAGAACCTTGATCGCCTGCATCGGCAACCTTGGGCTCATCACTCTCCAGCTCGGACGGTTCGATGAAGCGCGCAAATATATCGCGCGCGGCCTTGAGTTTTCGGGACATTTGCCGCAGGTGCAGATCTCGCTGCTCGACACGTCCGCACAGCTCTGTCTCGCCGAAGGGGATGTGGAGGGGGCAGGCGAGCTATTCGCGAGAATCGATGCGCTTGCTTCTGAGCCAACGCGTAAGACGTGGAATCTCGTCAACATCTCACTGACACGTGCCCGATATCTGCTGCGTGTCGGCCGGCCCGACGAAGCGCTCCGCGTCGCTGATCACGGCATTGCTGAAGTCACCCCGCGATCCGACCGGCTGATGCGAGCACAGTTCCAGTCGCTGCGCACGCAAGCCCTCATCGGCGCCGGCCGGACCGATGAAGCCAGCAAGGCACTGATCACCGCGTTGACGTTGTTGGACGATGCGCCGCTTGGCGTGCTCGCTGATGCGGAGCGCGTTCGCAGCAAGCTCCTCGCCGAGCTCGGGCAGCCCGCAGCCGCGGAGCTCGGCTTCCAACGCACGGTCCGCATCCTTCGCTCGGTGCGCGATGTCCCGGCGCTGCGCGAGGCGGAGCGCGAGCACGCAGCAGCCTTGCAACCAACGGCTGCTGTCGAGACCGATCCAGCGCGCGATGCAGCGTCCGCGCTCCGTTCCTCCGGCACGGAGATGCTGACTGCAGCCGCCCATCTGTTCGCTACCGCATCCCGCCCGGCATTGCTCGGAGAAGAGACCCTCGCCCTGCTCGAGACGCTCGGCGTGGCTCACGCCGCACGTCTGGTTCGTCGCTCCCCTCGTGGCGTACCGCGCACCGTGCAATCGATCGGCGCCGTTGCGGACGAGCGAGCCTGGAAGAGGTCCAGCGTCCCAGCGGTGCCGCTGCGACGTGACCACGACGGCGCGTTGGAGCTCGAAGTGATTCCACACGACACGCTCGAGGATCACACGTCGGTGGTCAGTCTCTGCCGTCTCGCACGCGCCGCCGCGCGCCTCGACGCGGCCGCCCGCGAGGAGCGGCTGCGCTCGTCCCTCTGGCCGATCGAGGAACAGCTCGCCGATACTCGAGGGATCTTCATCGCGCCCGCCATGCATGAAGTGCTCGACGGCGCGCGCCGCATGGCCCCGACCGACCTGCCGGTGCTCCTGCTCGGCGAGACCGGCACCGGCAAGGAAGTGATTGCACGCGAGATTCACCGCCTCTCGAACTGTAGCAGCGGCCCGTTCGTGCCGTTCAACTGCACGGCCGTCTCTCGCGACATGCTCGACAGTCAACTCTTCGGCTATCGTCGAGGCGCATTCACCGGTGCGCAAGAGGACTTCCCCGGTGTGATTCGCGGCGCGGACGGCGGCACGCTGTTTCTCGATGAGATTGGCGAGATGACCGCAGAGATCCAGCCAAAGCTCTTACGCTTTCTCGAGAGCGGCGAGATCCATCCACTTGGGCGCACACAGCCGGTCGCCACCAACGTGCGCGTGATTGCCGCAACCAATGCCCCACTGAACGAGTTACTCCGCGCCGGCCGCTTTCGAGAGGATCTCTACTACCGGTTGAACGTCTGCCGCATCATCATCCCTCCCCTTCGAGAGCGCCCGGAGGAAATCCCCGCGCTGGTCCAGCATTTCGCGCGCGTGCAAACCACCGAGCTCCGGAGGCCCGTGCCCGCGCTGTCAGACGAAGTCATGGAGTACTTCTTGTTGTACGACTGGCCCGGCAATGTCCGGCAGCTCGCCAACGAAGTCCGCCGCGCGGTGTCCCTCTCCGCTCCGGGCGAGACCGTCACCCCGGATATGCTGACGCCGGAGATCCTCGAAGCGCGAAAGACCGGTGCGGCACGTGCCGCCGGTGGCCACGAGGTCCGCTTGCGCTTGAATCAGCCGCTCAACCATGCAATCGAGCAGCTCGAGCGTGCGATGATTGCGCATGCCCTCGAGGCCTCGCGCGGTTCCTTTGCTGCCGCCGCCCGTCAACTCGGTGTGACCCGCCGCGGCTTTCTCATGAAGCGCCGCCGCCTCGGCATCAAGCGCGACGGCGAGGACCGCTGGTCGCCGCTGGACGAGCCGTCGGCCGAGATTGCCGACGAGCCGCCAACCTCTTAAAAGCAGTGGTCAGTGGCCAGTGGTCAGTGGTCAGCCGATGCACGATCTACTGGGGTCAAAAGACAAAAAGAGCCCCGGCTCTGTGCGGAACCGGGGCCGAGAAGGGGGAGTGGGAGGCGTTAGCCCCCTACCCTGTATCGGCTACTGCAGGAAGCGACATTAGGGTCGTGCGTGAGAAAAAGAAAAAAGAGCCGCCACGGCGCTCTGGTCGAGGAGCAGCGTCTCGACGCCGGTTCTCACTTGCCTGCCTGGTGGACGATGCGGCCGTCGAGAATCGTGTAGAGGACCTTGATGTCCTTGAGCTCCGAGGACTCCACCTCGAACGGATCTTGGTCGAGCACGACGAGATCCGCGAGCTTGCCCGCGGTGATCGAGCCCTTCACGGCCTCCTCGCCCGCCGCCCACGCGTTGTTCACCGTGTAGGCGCGGAGAGCCGTCTCGACGTCAATCCGCTCTTGAGGAAACCACCCACCGCGTGGCCGGCCATCGAGTGACTGCCGGGTGACCGCCGCGTAAATGCCGTGCAGGGGACTCGCGGAGTACCGAGAGGCATTCGTGCCCGGCCAATCGCTGCCGAAGCCGAGCCGCACACCGGCGTCCTTGAGCGTCCGGAAGGCGTACGCCCCGCGCGCCCGGCGGCCGATGCGCTCCTCCATCCAGCGCATATCGTCAATCGCATGATACGGCTGGACCTCGGCGATCACACCAAGGCGCGCCATGCGCGCCGCGACCTTCGCGTCGCGCAGCACCTGGGCATGGATCACGCGAAACCGCCGCGGCTTCGACCCATTGGTGCGCACCACCTCTTCGAACAGGTCGAGTAGCACGTCGATGGCTTCGTCACCAATGGCATGCACCTGCGGCGAAAGGTCAGAGGCATCCGCCGCCAGCAACAGCGACAGCATCCTGTCGCGCGGCTGCATCATCTCTCGCCAACTGCCGCGCTCACCGGTCGTCTCGTACGGCTCGTAGAAGCGCGCAGACGAGTTGCCCATGATGCCGTCGACGAATCCTTTGAGACCGCCAAACCTGATCCAGTCGTCACCGGGCTCGAGCTTGTCGCCCTTCTTGCTCGCCTCGTACCACTCGTCGAGCCGTGGTCGTGCGTACACGCGAACCGTCAGCTCACCCGATGAGCGCAGCCAACGAAACACCTGGAGCGCGGGCGGCGACGTGTTGTCATGGATGGTGGTCACGCCGTAGCGTCGCAATTGGGCCATCGCCGCGCGCGCCTCGTCCAATCGCTGCTGGAGGGAGGGCGCCGGTACGAGGCGGCGGATGCGCGCTGCGGCCTCGGGGCTGAGACGGCCCGTCATCTGCTGCTTGGCGTCGCACTCGACGCCTTCCCACTCGCACGAAGCCTTGGCAAGCGCGAGCGCTCTCCCGTTCGCGAGATACAGTGACTCATCCCACTTCGACAGCAGCACCGGTGTGTCAGGAGTGATCTCGTCGATCGCGAAGCGGTCCGGACGAAACCCGCCTTGCTTCTCGGATCGCGGTCTGCCGCGCCCCACGGATCCCCGCTCCCATACGTCGTACGCCCCCCAGTCGCCATCCAGGAGCCATGCGCCCTTGGGTAGCCGGTCCCGTGCCTCGCGCACGCGCTCGACGAGCTGCGCCTCGTCCGAGACGTCGAGCAGGTCCACGCCCAGGAGCAGCCGACCCGCGCGGTCGAAGTGGGTATGGCTGTCGATGAACCCAGGTACGATGAACCGGCCGTTCAAATGGAGGACGCGCGTCTTGGGTCCGCGGAAGCGGAACACCTCCTCACCGTCAACGGCAACAATCTTGCGCCCCTGAATGGCAATCGCCTCGGCCCACGGGCGGTCGGCATCACCGGTCCACACGCGCGCGCCAAACAGGATGAGATCTGCGCTGGCCTGCTGCTGCCCCACGACCACGGCGGAGAACGCGATCGCAAGTACCACCAGAGTCACTGCGATCGTAGGCAACCCACTCGCTCTCCGCGCGCTTGGCATGGCAGATCCTCCAATTGGCGTCAACGTTCTCCATCCGGCAGTGCTGGCCGCAGAGCGGAACGCTCCAGGGCTCCATCCCATACTGTCCTATAGGCTACCTGCAATCGTGCGAGCCCTCAAATCAGCGACATAGTATCGTTATCCTTCCGTTCCTGACGATCACGAGAGACGATGAGAGTCTTCCTTCCTGCTCTGTTGCTGCTTGCGTCCTGCGCGCCGAGGACCGCCCAAGCCCCGACGCCGCTTGCTGATCCGCTGCTCGGGGCGGTTCACCCGGGCATTGAGGTCTTCCTTGCCGACCTGCCTCCCGCGCTGCACGGCAAGCGGGTCGGACTCATCACCAACCACACCGGGATCGACCGGTCGAGGACCTCCGACGTCGATCTGATCGCACAGCACAAAGATTTGAAGCTGGTGGCGCTCCTCGCGCCGGAGCACGGCATTCGGGGCGACGTCGAGGCGGGTGTGAAGATCGTCGAAGAGGCCGATCCCAAGACGGGCATTCCGATCTTTTCTCTCTATATCGCCGAGGATCGCGGTCCCACGCCACAGATGCTGAAGGACGTGGACGTTCTGGTCTACGACCTCCAGGAGGTGGGGAGTCGCACGTGGACCTACGTCTCGACCATGGCCCTGTCGATGCAGGCGGCGGCGAACAAGAAGATTCCGTTCGTCGTCCTCGATCGACCCAATCCAATTGGGGGGGAGATCGTCGAAGGGGCCCTGCTGGACCCCAAGTTCAAATCCTTCGTAGGAATGTACCCCATCCCAGCACGTCACGGGATGACGGTCGGCGAGCTGGCCACGTTGTTCAAGCAGAGGCACGGACTCGGTGCGGATCTGATCGTCGTACGGGTCGCGAACTGGCGGCGCTCACAATGGTTCGACCAGACCGGACTGCCCTGGGTGAACCCCTCGCCGAACCTTCGCTCGCTGGCCGCGTTGGAGAGCTATCCGGGATCCGTCTACTTCGAAGGCACGAACCTGACAGAGGGCCGGGGCACGGACAGCCCCTTCGAGCAGATCGGGGCTTCGTGGCTGAACGCACCGGACGTGGTCAAGCTGATGAACGAGATGCAGCTTCCAGGTATCCGCTTCGAGGCGATCACGATGCCTGTGGCACACTCGGCTGCCAAGTTCCCTGGACAGACGATCCCCGCTATCCGCTTCGTCATCACGGACCGGCAGGCGTACAGACCGGTCCGTACGTCGCTCCTGCTCATCGACCAGATCCGGAGGCAGCACCCGCATGACTTCGCTTGGGGCGCCACGATCGATCGCCTCACGGGCTCGGACAGGGTGAGGCTTGCTATCGAAGAGGGTCGGCTCCTGTCCCTCCTCGAGGATTGGGACCAGCAGGCCACGGAGTTCCTCGAGACCCGCAAACCGTTCCTGCTCTATCCCTGAGCTACTCCATCGGCGAATCGAGCGCTCGGAGTGGGCCTGCCTCATTGTTTGGCCTGGTCGACGCGCGCTGCGCCATCTGGTCCGACGTAGATCCTCTCCCAATGACGGGGGTAAAAATCATCAACGCTATGCCATATCTCGGCTGAACGCGGAAACCCTGGAAAGGCAAACTTCATTTCATCATGCTGTCCAGCACCGATTCGGACGTAGGCAAAGCCCTCGAGTGGCACTGGGCAGTCCGTACCGGGCCATCTGACTAGGCCCGCGGGTTCTGTTAGCGCGCCATAGCCGGCAAAGACGACTTCGACGGGAGCCCCTCGCTCGAGTGTGACGATCGTCTCACCTTCGCTCGTGACGCGCCTGCAAGTCGGCATGAAGCCTTCTGCTCGAATGCTCAGTTGATCACCAGGGGAGGCGCCTTCCTGTGAATAGCTTCCACGTGCCACCTCGTCCCATTCCGCGTCCCAAGACCACACGCGTGCCCCGCTAATGGGATTATCGGCGGCATCCCGAAGCACCAGGGTGCTGTTGTATTCTCGAAGCTCCAGCGTCACAGTCGCCGTGTGTTCTTGTTCATCGAGAGTGATAGTTTGATAGGAAGATGACTTCTGGCGTTGCGCGGACGCGCTCTGCCGCTCGCGCGCTTGGACTTCAAAGGATCCAAAGCCCAAGCCTTCTACCACAAGCGGCAAGTCCTGCGACTCTGTGACCTCCACACCCAGTCGAATGGTTCCTGGCCCCGTCGGCCGTACATTTCTCAACACCACATCGACGGGCCAGTGAAGATCATGGCCCCTGAGGTGAACCTCGAGCGTGCCACCCTCAATGGACCAATCGAGCGCATTGTCGCCAGCGCTGATCGTGGCAAGCTGGTCCTGCCCCATCAGTTCCACTCGTTTCCGCTCAAATCGGACTCGATACGTTCCTGGCTCAGGCAGAATCGCCTCGTATCCACCCGCGGCGTCGCTAACGGCCGTGATGTTCTGCATCCTGTCATCCTGAGGTTGCGCGGTGAACTCCACGGTCACGCCCGGCGCGGGTTGTCCATTCACAAGGACCACGCCATAGGCCCGTGCTCCTCCGATGCGTAGAGACGTGACCTGCTGAGCAGCTATCGTCAAAGGTTGCCTCGCGACGATGCCGCCTGAATGCTCGAAGGACAATTCATACGCGCCAGGCGAAAGGCCGGCCACCGCTTGACTGCAGGTGCCAGCGAGCGCAGTGCGGGCGATCTCTCTGAAGCGCGGCGTTGTGATCTTCATGACGCCGCCCGACACGCGGCCGCAGAGCGTTTGGTCGATAACAGCCTGCACCGCACCTACACGCTCAGCCTGCATGGTCAGGAGCTCGGACTGTCCCTCAGCGACGCTGACCGCTCGTGGTCGACCAGCGACTCCCCCCGCGTACACCGGTGTCACGACGTAATCGCCTGGCCAGACGGCCGGCAACGACAGCAAAAAAGCGTTCCCGATGACGGCTGCTCGTGTCGACGGTCCGGTAATCCGGAGAAGCTCCGGGCGAACCTCCGCTTGTTCGATGCCGACGGCTATCTCAGCGCCTGCAACCGGTGCAGGTAAACTCCACGGACGGTCTCGCGGCAGATCTGTCGACGCCGCGGTCAGAGGTGAAGCACCCTCCCGATAGACGCGGATCAGCCTTTGCGGATGCCGCGAGAGAAGGATCGATGTCTGCTCCTGCGAGGTAATCTGACGCGTTGCGACGATCGGCGCAGGACCGTCCCAGCTCAGATTCAACCACTCAATCTTCAACTCGGCATCCTCTTCGGATTCCACTACCAGCGTATCGGCTTCGTACAAGGGCAGGGCCCGCGCGCGACAAAGAGTCGCCAGCGGCAGGTCGATGGGTTCGGCGTTGTCGAAATTGCACGATACCCACTTCGACTCGTCGCTACATTCGAACCGCTGCTCGTGCCCCTCTTGCCGGAGCAACACTTTCTCATCTTGCATCACATCGCATCGAGCGCCGGACACCCAGGCCGGCAGGGTGACACGCTTTTCTCCCGGACCGGAAGGGTCGAGCATCATGGAAGTCACCGCGAGAACCAAGAGGATGGCACGCACCACAAGTCACCTCGTATGGGGCGCTATGAAATGGCCCTTCCAGTATCTCATCGAATCAAGGCTGCTCGTCATTTATACGCCTGCTTTCGTGCTTGCTGCGTACTTCCGAAGCACAAACGCGCAAGCCCCGGTCACCCACAGCATCGACTTCCCTGTTAACGCCGTTCTCGGAGTGGAACAACATCGTACGCGAAGCGTATGCGTGGTCGTGCCAAAGCGGAGACCATTGATCGAAAGAGCACTTTGTTTCCCCACCGATCCGTGCGCTGTGGCCCGCGGTAGTCCAGTGATATGGATGCAATGCCGACAGATGGAAGGCTGTGTAGCTCAGACGAATCGCAGACACCATCTCGTGCTGCGTCTCGCCAGAGGCGCAGCGACCCGAATTCTGGATCGGAAGCATCGATTTTGCCATCTCCATTTGCATCCAGCTCGGCCAGTAGCTCGTAGCCGTGCTTCGGCCAAGCGCCCGAGGCGAGCGCACGAGTATTGCCAAACAATTCGGAGCCATCGTCTATGACCCCGTTGCCATTGCGGTCCATGGCGAGCCACGCGTGATCGGCGTTCACCGGCCACGAGATACGATCCATCGTCCCTCGAGAAGCGATGTCGAAGAGGACACCTTCTTCCAGGTTGCTCATACGAAGCGGGCCCGGCTCCAGCACGACCACTATTGGTGTGCACTGTTCACCACCACACTCCTGCGGAATACAGTTCGTGGGACATCCGCACTCATCGTACTTGGGGTCGGCAGCCTCGCGTGTTCCGTCGGGACACCCACACTCGTCAGGGCAAGGATTAGCCACACAGGAACATGACCACGTATGCTGCGTCTTGGGGTACGGGCACGCTGAACCGCCGCAACTCCATTTGGGCGGTACACCATCCCAAATCTTCCCCTCGCACCGTTCTCGGCATACGCTCGCGCAGTTTGGCGGAGGCGGTGGTGTGGTACACCCTGCCACGCACGATGTTTGGGTCGATGTACAGAACTGCCCTGAAGCCACATCGGCCGAAGTGACCCAGGCGGCGAAACAGGTGAGGCTAATCAGTAGACCCTTGCCGAAACGCGTCATGGCCCACCCCATCGGTGACATCTCCTGTGTCGTGCTCCGCGCACGTCTGGCGAGGAGGCAAGATCCCTGCCCAGTCCTTTGGAGGGGTGCCGTTGCCATGTGCTCGTGCTTTGGGGGAACGAAGTGCTCGCTAGCACTGCTTAGTGCACAGTAAATGCGAGTACGTACTACTCGGGTGCGGAAGCTACTACGCCAACCTACGGGTAGCCCACAACTGCTGCGATTCAGGGTGCATGCGGGCCCGGTGCAGAATCCAGACCATCGGCGCTCGTAGACTCTGAACCTGCCTGAATGAGGGAACGAAGTGCGTGGGCTGTCGGTTCAGCGCAACCCAAACAAGAATACAGACTTCCCGAGGTGCGGAATCAGGTACTACACATGACACATACGCGCGACCTGCGGCGATGGGCGGCAGGCAATCGGAGAGATGGGGCACAGGGCGGCGTGGCAATTGCTACACGGGACGTCCATCCTCGTCGGTTCGATACGACTGCGAGCTGAACTTGTTCATGAAGGCGACGTATGTGTCAGCGGTTTGTTGAAGGATGGTGCAGCCGTCTTGCCAGATGCCGTTTTCCAGGGACCAGGGAGAGCCTGGTGGATCACCCTGGTCCTGATGGACATTGTGCATCCCCAGCCCCGTGGCAAAAGGCTCACCGTAGACGAGCACGGCAAGGTTGCCGTCCTGCGTGACCTGCACGAGCGGCTCGAGATCCTCGAGCGCCTCGAGCCCTGTGCCGCGCTTCCACACGGCTGTGGCGTCGGGCAATGAGCATCCGTTGGATAGGGCCAGCATCGGGCTTCGCATGTAATCGAGCGCGCCGGCGCTCGGACGGCTGGTCAACGGGTGATAGCCAGAGCCAAGCGAGAGTACCTGCTCGAGATGCGTGGCTCCTAGCAGCACCGTCCTCCATTCCACGCCGACCGCTGATTGCTTCGAGTCGACGTCGATGGCACACCGGTAGTGGCCCGCGGGGGCGGCCACGATGAGGTTGCCATGGTAATAACGGCCAAAATCATCTGGGTCGTCACGAAAGTATCGATCGATCGTCCCGATCAAAGACGCCGTACCCATCCTGGAGTGGCACGAAGACCTCCTAACTGGACTACTATAGAGACATGATCGTACGCGATATCCGGCGCTACATGTCGCGCGATTGGTCGGCTGCCCGCGACGCCAAAGATGCGTATTGGGCCGCTCGAATCGGACGGCTTGGTCCCTCGGAAGGCCTCCGCATCGCAGACGAGCTCCGGCGTCAGGCAATTCGCCAGCGTCCTGGCTGGCCGGACCTCGAGGACCGCCAACGCGACCTCGCGGCCCACGTCAAGCTTGCGGAGCTCCTTCGTCGTGTCCGTTACCCCCGCATCTGTCGGGCACTGTCCCCAATCTCGATCCAGCAACCCAAATAGCGCCTGTCCGGGCTTCCCTCGATGATCGTGCTGGGCAGACTGCCATTGGAGGAGGTGACGAGCACATGACCGACACCTCGCGCATCGAGGGGAATCCAGAGGTCAGCGCTCTCGCCAAGACCGAGAGTGTAGCGATCGCGGGTCGTAGCCGTGACCGCCGTGACGGTAACCGGCACCAACCGGGCGTGCACGATCAGCTTGGCGCGGCGATTCCCCGGACGCCAGAGGGTGAGCGGTACGCTGGCACGGCCCTGCACCCAGAGTCCGGCGGGCTCCAGCCAAGCGCGATGGTCGTGTGCAATGACCTGCGCGGATCCATACGTCCGCGCGCTCGCAACATCGAGGCGGGACTGTCGATCGCGCACGTTGACGACCGCGAGAGGCGTCACCCTGATCTCCGCCGAGTGCTGCTCGAGCGCTCGAGAGCCGACGAAGCCAACGTAGTTGACGTCAATCGGCAGCTCGAACTCAGCCTGCCACGCTTCGCCAGGGCCGAGGCGAACTGGCCAACGTTGGACCGGCCCACCGAGTTGCCCTAGCTGAAGCCCAAACTCCCCCTCTGCAACAGAGCCTCGTGTCTCCGTGCTCTGGAGCTCAACTCGATACCGTCCCGCGGGCAGAGTTAGTCGGCCCCCCAACAGACCGCGCTCTTGCATGAGCTGTGGAGCCGGATGCGCCGTGAGCGTGAAGAGCGATGGGACCTCGCTGGGATCGATCGCTTGCATCGGATCGTACCGGATGGCCCACGGCCGCACTGTGCTGTCGAAGCCGTCGAGCAGCGATACTTGCGTACGTGAGCTCATCGATGCGACGGAGCTCACCGGACGGCTCGTCACCAGCGGCACGAGCGATGAGAGCAGGAGAACTGCGCCGCCCAGAGCGACGATGGCCGCGAGCCGCGGGCGAGCCGCCAGCGCCGGCAGACGATCAGCACGCTTCAGTAACCAGCCGGCACCAAGCGCCACTGCTACCCAGCAGACGGTCGTCGTCAAGGCCTGTCCGACGCCCGACGCAATGTAGGTGGGCAGCATTGCCGTCAGCGGCCAGGCCGGTGAGAGATAGTCGAGCAGTTGCGACGTACCGTCTCGATTGGCGTTCAACAGAAGCCCCTGCTGCGCGACGCCCACGGTCACGGTGATCGCCAGGCCGATCCATAGCACGAGACGATACACAGCGCGGCGAACTGGCTGCCCGGCCGCGCGGCGGTGCTGCCACGCAATGGGAAGCGCGAAAAGCCAGAGCGCCGACACGATCGGCCGGCCCACGATCGCGGTCCCACCCCACCATAGATGAAAGGCGCCGACCACGCCGAGAAGCGCGGCAAAGACCAGCGCGATCTCGATGCCGAGCCGGCGGAGATGGCCAGGCCGACGGACCATCGAGACGAGCCCTGTCAAGCCGAGGAACAGGATGGGCGCAAAGGCCACCACGCCGTATTCCTGATCGAAGAGCAGGCCCGGTCCGCCGTACGGGAGGTATGCGAGACTCGTCTCGCGCTGCGTCCCATAAGCGGCCATTGGCGACCAGCTGTCCCATATGAGCTTGAAGAAGAGAAGCCACCCGATCAGGCTCACGAAGCAGGGCAGGGCCACAGCAATGGTCGGAACAACGCATCGTCGCCAGCGAGGCTGCTGGGTGCCGGGTGCTGGCTGCTGGAGCGGAGGCGCGGAGGCAGTGGACAGGCGACCGAATGGCAACCAGAGCCGGCCGAGAACAACCAGACCGAGCGCCCCGGCCATCAACGCATATTTGGTGCTGAGCCAGGGCAGCGCGGCAATGGCGAGGCCGCATGCAAGCGCTCGTCGGCTGCTCATCACAGGCTCGGACGGGTTAGCCGTGCGCTGACGCGTGGGCGCCGAGAGGGTGAACGCCAGCGTCACCGCCAACGCGGCGGGCACCTCGGGATAAATGGCAAACGCGTTGTAGAACAGCGGCGCGCCGAGCAGAAGCGCTGCCCAGGAGAAGGCGGCCGCGCCCACGCTACCGGTCAGGCGTGCCACCCAGCTCGTCATGACCGCTCCGGCCGTGCACGCCATCAGCACAACGACGGACGCGGCGCCGCCGTAGCCGGCAAACGCGTAGACCGGCGCGAGCAGTACCGGCAGCCCAACTGGATGGACGGAATAGACCTCTTCGTCTTTGCCGCGGGCGAGGGTGTGCGGCTGCAGCTCGCGCCCGCGAAAGTACTCCGCGTAGTCGCGCCGCTGGTGGTTGTTCTCAATCTGCAAATCGCCATCACGCCAGAGGCTCTGGGCAATGATCAGGTAGTGCGGCTCGTCGCCCCCCGGGAACAACACCGTCCCGGTGAGCTTGGCCGCGGCCGCGCCGGTCGCGATCAGCCCAAGGATGAGGATTGCAACTGGAAACCTCACACGCGCGGTTCGCGAGAATCCCGGGGCCGCCGGGCGCCCATCCGCCTCGACCAAAACCTGTGCGCGATTCGACCACGCTGCACCAATGACGGCCCAAGCCGTCTCGGCTACAGCGATGCCCCACACGAGCCACCGGCCAGGGCCTGCGAGGACCGTCAGCACCGGAAGCTTGTCTGGAAGCCAGGGCAGATACGGGAGCGCGATGAGGGAGGCGGCTGCAAACGGCCACAGGGCAGCCCTGGCAGCCTCACGACTGACGTGGCGGTCTCCGACGCGCCGCGCCAGCCATGGCAGCGCTTCACCTGCGAGCAGCACCAGCCCGGCCCCCGCCACGGTCGAGAAGATGAGCCACCAGATCGGCGCGAACAGGGCCACGCGGATTGGGCCGTCGGTGCCGGGAACCACATCGAGTCGAGCCGCAGTGCACCACGCGCCGAGGCCCGCGAGCAACCCTGGCGCGAGAAAACGGATTGAAGCGATCACAGTAGAAGTGTAGCTAGGTTGCGGTAGCATACGAAGCATGGTCGCTCGAGGCTCTACGACCGGTAGCCGGCCCGCCGCGCGTGTCGCGTGGGCGCTCTTCATACGAATCCTCGCCCTCGCGTCGGTCATCACGCTCGCTCACACGCAGCAGGCAGCCTCTCCTCTCCATGCAGCCGGTGACGGCGGTCAGAACGTCAGCGACTCGCTGTGGGGAGGCGACCAGCGGCCGCTCGTCAGCGGCTGTATTCGTCCGCAGGAGGGTCAGAGACTCCAGCGCTACGAGTCGGCACACCGCGACTCCACGATGGCGATCGTCTCACGCGCCACGAAGGGGGAGAACGTCGCCACGTGCGAGTCCGCGACGATCCCATTCGAGATGACTCGCGGGCTGACCCTCGCCTTTCTGCTGAGCGTCGACGTCGATGAAGATGTCCACAAGTGGCAGCTCGAGGCCGGGCCGACGACGCGGTTCGAGCTGCAGAGCCCGGCGAGCGAGTCGCAGCGCGAGATCGCTCTCACCGCGTCGAATGGGGCCGAGCTGATCGTCGACCTCTTTCACACCGATCGCAACGGGGACCTCTCGGGCCACGGGCTGCTCCGGCTGCCCGCCGGCGCGTATCGGCCGGGCGCTCCGATCACCCTTCGTCTGGCCGGCGAATCGGGTGCGAGCGACCGATGGCTGATGTTGTTCCCTTACGACGTCCAGCCGCACGCGCGCGTTCGTCGGTTGCCGAGCATCATCCGGCGACTGGACGGCACGCGGCAAGAGCTACGCGTGGAGGTCGCGCACTTTGGCAGATCGAAGAGCGTGACGATCGATGCCGGTGAAGCTCGCCTGGGGCAACGCGTGCCGCGCGGCTACTCCGAGATCCGCTTGCAAGTGCCCGAGGCGACGACGGAGACCACGCTCCCGGTGCGAGTGGCTATCGATAACACGCTGGTGCTGGACGAGGCGCTGCGGATGGAGCCCGTCCGGCGGATGACCGTCTACCTGCTACATCATTCGCACCTGGACATTGGCTACACGCACCGGCAGCGCGAAGTCGAGGACATTCAAGTCGAGAACCTGCGGCGCGCGACACGGCTCGCGGCACAGTCGACGGGCGCTTCGCCGGACTCACGCTTCCATTGGGTGCAAGAGGGCATCTGGCCGATCGAGGCGTTTTTGAGCCGCGCTTCTCCGGAAGAGCGTCAGCAGTTCGAAGCGATGGTGCGATCCGGTTTGATTGAAATCCCGGCGCTCTACGCGAATCAGCTGACAGGCCTCGCAAACGGCGAGGAACTGGTGGAGATGACCGAGGCAGCGCACCGACTGACGAGCTCACTCGAGGTTCCGCTGCAAACAGCGTGGATTAGCGACGTGCCCGGTTACACGTGGGGCATGGTGCCCACTCTGGCCAGCCGCGGTGTGAAGTACTTCTCGATGGGCACGAACCGCGGAGACCGTATCGGGCACATCATCAACGCGCTCGGCGATCGACCGTTCTATTGGGAATCGCCATCTGGAGAGGAGCGCGTGCTGGCGTGGGTGCACCTTGCGGGGTACTCGCTCTTTCATACCGGCCTTCGCTATCGGGAGGCCATGCGGCTGGACGAGCGCCGACTGCTGGACTACATCGACGGGCTGACGAGCAGGGAATTCCCGTACGATCTGACGCTGCTTCGCTACAACATCGGCTCGGACAATGGACCGCCGGACGAGACCTTGTCGAACGCCGTGTACAACTGGAACGCCACGCACGAGACACCGCGCCTCGTGATTGCCACGGCCTCGCAGGCCTTTGAAGCGTTCGAGGCGCGGTACGGCAAGTCGCTGCCGGTACGGCGCGGCGAGCTCACGCCCTACTGGGAGGACGGCGCGTACTCCACCGCCGCAGAAACCGTGACGAACCTCGCCTCGTCTGCGCGGCTCGTGCAGGCGGCGACCGTCGGCGCAATCCGCTGTGGCGCGAAGGCTTGTGAGGAAGCGAGCGCGCCCGATGCCTCTGGGCCAGCCGAGGGTGTGGACTTCAGCTCCGCATGGCGGAATGTGCTGCTGTACAACGAGCACACATGGGGCGCGTGGAACAGCATCAGCCAGCCGGACGAGCCGTCCGTTCACGAGCAATGGGCGGGAAAGCGCGCCTTCGCGGAGGCAGCCGACGCACAGTCTCGCGCGCTGCTGACTCAGGCGCTCGGAGGGGCTGACCTGAGCGCTGATGATGGGGGCGCGCTGGCCACCAATGGCAGCGATGGGCAGACTGCCGCGCCATCGTCGAGCCCAGATGAGCCTCCTGGTGCTTCAGCCACGACCATCGACGTCTACAACACGCTCTCATGGCCACGCACGGAGCTGGTTCTGCTTCCGGCCAGTCTGCTCGTGCCCAACGACCTGATCGTCGACGACGATGGACGGCAAGCGCCATCCCAGCGCCTCGCATCCGGCGAGCTCGCCTTCCTCGCCGAGAACGTGCCGGGACTCGGCGTCTCGCGTTATCGCATCGGTCGAGCAACGGTCGCAGCGCGGGAGGACGATGAGGCGAACCATCGGGTTGGCCCCGATCAAACGGCCACACAGCCACTGCAGGTCAACCCCGCAGTCACTACGGTCGTCGGCGACACGTCAGCACATGGCATTTACAACGGTTCTATCTCTGTGGATGTCGACCCGCAGAGTGGCGCCATTCGGCAGCTGCGCATGCAGGGCGCGGACGGCAACTGGGTGGACCACTCGCGCTGGCCGGGGCTCAACACTTATATCTATCAGGAAGGGCGCAAGCCAGAAGGGGGCAACTCGAGGATCCCAGACAAATCGCCGCGAATCGTGGTGGAGGATGCCGGACCGCTCGTCTGGACGCTCGTGGTGTCGAGCGACCAGGTGCCCGGCGCGAGCGCGCTGCAACAGCGTATCCGGCTGGTTCGGGATCAGCCTCGTGTGTCGATCACCGACAAGATCGTCAAACTGGATGTCCGCCAGCCAGAATCCGTCTCCTTCGCGTTCCCATTCAATCTGTCTGGCGCCGTCACACGCGTCGGTACGGCGTGGGGACACTATCAGGTCGGCGAAGAGCAAATACCAGGCTCGTCGATGAACTACCTCACAGCGCGCGACTGGGTCGACGTCTCGACTCAGGATCGGGGCGTCACGCTCGTGACCCCCGACGCGCTCATGGTTCAGGTGGGCGCGATCGCCACGGACGCGAACGCAGTCGGCTGGAAGTCGACTCTCGAGAGCTCGCCACTCCTCTACTCATGGGTGATGAACAACTTCTGGAGCACCAACTACAAGGCCAGCCAATCGGGGGCGGTTTCGTTCCGCTATACGATCGTGCCGCACGGCTCCTTCGATAGCGCGGCGGCCTATCGTGCGGCCGCCGAGGTCCGACACCCGCTGCTGACAGCGGCAGTGAGCCCGACCAGCCGAAAGCCGGAGCCGTTGGTCACGGTCCGCGGCGAGGTGCAAGGTCGCGAGAGCGGCACGACCCTCGTTGTTACGTCGGTGAAGAGAGCCCCAGATGGCGGATCTCTGCGCGTGCGTCTCTTCAACGCCGGAACGGCACCCGTACGGCCCTCACTCGATTGGCGGACGTCTCCGCGCACCGTTACCGTGGTAAACGCAAACGGTGAGCCCGTGAAAGGCAAGCGCCCCAACGATGCGGTACCTCCCCAAGGGATCCTGACGCTCGACGTCGCGGGCGCTCAGTGAAGCGGAACCCGTTACCGGTGCGTAGCGAAACAGCGTGCCGGGATTAGTCAACAGCC
This sequence comes from Luteitalea sp., assembly GCA_009377605.1. Taxonomy (NCBI): domain Bacteria; kingdom Pseudomonadati; phylum Acidobacteriota; class Vicinamibacteria; order Vicinamibacterales; family Vicinamibacteraceae; genus Luteitalea; species Luteitalea sp. The sequence continues at coordinate 64,729 of WHTT01000010.1, read as the reverse complement.
GGACGGGGCGGGTTCGCCCAATGCCCGTCGGCGTCGGTGCCAACGAGAACGACGCCTTTCGCGTTCCAGCCATTGTGGGCGCGGACGTCGGCCGTGCAGTAGCGCAGCGTCAAGCCACACCGTCGCCGATTCGATTCGTTCGCCTCAGAGCCGTGCAGAAGGAGATCTGCGTGAATCGAGATCTCGCCCGCCTCCAGCTCGTCGTTCACGATCGCGCCGTACTGCTCCGGATTCTCGATGGTCTGCGTGAGGACATTGTGCTCCGCCGCATCGCTCGGCCGGTACGTGAGATGCCCGACCCAGTGTGAGCTGGCAATGAAGCGCATGCAGCCGTTCTGGCGATCCGCTCGATCGATGGCGAGCCAGACCGTCACGGTCTTCGATGGCGTCAACGGCCAGTAGCTCGCGTCTTGGTGCCAGGCCACCGCCTTGCCATCTCCCGGCATCTTGCAGAAGAAATGTGAGCCCCACCCCACGACACTCTCGCCCAGCAGATCCCGCACACAGGCAACGATACGTGCGTCGGTCAACAGGTCGTAGACACGGCCGTAGCGGAGGTGGGCCGAACTGATGGAGTAGCTGTCGCCGCCGGCCGCGACGGTGCGGGCGAGCAGATCGTCGAAGTACCGCCGAATCGCGGTGATCTCTTCATCCTCGAAGATACGAATGGGCCTGAGATAGCCCTCGCGATCGAACGATTCCAGCTGCGCGGCCGTCAGCGTGCGCGGCGCGGTGACGGGCGACGGATGAAAGCGAAGGTCACGCTCGACCGCGGCGAGCTGTTGCTCATCGGGCGTGATGGCAAACCGGGGTGCTTCGGGCACAGTACGCGCATGCTACCCAAAGGGCATGCGCGCTGTCAAAACGCCAATGCTGGCAAGTCTACCGGCGTGTGCTGGACTTTGGATCGTTGGCTGCCCCGACCTTAAGGTATGACCTACATCGGACGGCTGTGCTGACGAAACCAGATCGCAAGCGCCTCGGGCTCGATGTTACCCTGGGCGGTGTCGAGCGTGAGCACCTCGAACTCCTCGTCAGTCGCGTCGAGCAGCCACCCGTTGAGTTGGAGAAACAACTCGGCCGCCGCCACTCCGGCGCGCTTGTTACCATCGACGAACGCGTGATTGAGGACGAGCGAGTGGAGGAGCGCGCCGGCCTTCGTGTGAACGTCGGGATAGAGATCCTCCCCGCCAAACGTCATGGCCGGCCTGGCGAGAGCAGCTTCCAAGGCGCCTGCATCGCGAATGCCCTGGCTACCACCGAACTGGCGGACAAGGGCTTCGTGCAGCGCTCGCACCTGCGCTGTGGCGAGATAGACCGTCATTGAGCTAGGGATTTGTAAAGGTCCGCACGCCGCTCCAGGAGCTCCTCCATGAGCTCCCGAAACCGCTTGGTCACCTTCCCATCGTCGAAGTACTTGATCCCCGCACGGATGACGATCGCGCCAGTGACCGGATGGATCGTGACGTCGACCTCCTGCCCCTTCTTCAGACGAAAGGCCTCGACGACTTCGGCTGGCAGCGTCACCGCCAGCGAGCTTCCTGTCTGAACGACTTTCCGCTTCATATCAATATTCAATACTGACGGAGCGATCTAGTCAAGGCCCCGGCTCGATGGCTGCACGGCCTGAGGTGATCCCCCCCATAGTGCGATTGTAGTATCGACTATTTTTAACATTTAGTGATGCTTAGCCGATATGCAGAACTGGAGGATGTCTATGTGTGCGCGTGCCTTCATCTGTCTTGCGCTTGCCACGATCGTGTTGACCGCATCCGGCCTCGCCCAGTCGCCGATTGGTCGTGAGGTTGCCATCGCTCGCCATCTCGAGGATGGCGAGGAGCTAGGGGTGCCGCTGACGAGGCTCATCGAGTTCGGGGAGCAGTTGTTTCGGGCCAACTGGACGATTCAGGAGGGCGCGGGCCGGCCGCTCGTGAAGGGCACGGGCGCACCGCTGTCGGATCCGACGCGGCCGCTCGTTTTCCCGCGCAACTTCAATCGTGTGTCGGCGCCGGACGCCAACGGCTGCGCCGGGTGTCACAATGCGCCGTTCGGCATGGCGGGCGGCGGTGGTGATGTGGTGGCAAACGTGTTCGTGCTCGGCCAGCGCTTCGATTTCGCGATGTTCGATACGAACGACGGGACAACGACGGGCAGCAGTGTGGACGAAAGCGGTAAGCAGACCACGCTCCAATCGGTCGCCAACTCACGCGCGACGCTCGGCATGTTCGGGTCTGGCTTCATCGAGATGCTGGCGCGTCAGGTATCGATCGACCTCCAGCGGATCCGGGATGCCACGCCGCCGGGCGGCAGCAGCCACTTGACGTCGAAGGGCATCAGCTACGGGGTCATCTCCAGGCACCCGGATGGCAGCTGGGATACGACAGCCGTTGAGGGGCTTCCAGCGGCGAGCTTGGCGACCTCCGGACCCGACGAACCGCCCAGCCTGTTGATTCGGCCGTTTCATCAGGCCGGCAACGTCGTGTCTCTCCGCCAGTTCACCGTGACAGCGTTCAACCACCATCATGGGATGCAAGCCACCGAGCGCTTTGGCGATGGGGCGGACCCGGACGGCGACGCCTTCGTGAACGAGCTCACCAGAGCGGACATCACCGCCGCGACCATCTTCCAAGCGACGATGGCCGTCCCCGGCCGCGTCATCCCGCGCGACCGAGCAATCGAGGCGGCGGTGGCGCTGGGTGAGGAACGGTTCGAAGCGATTGGTTGCGCGACGTGTCATCGTCCGAGCCTTCCGCTGGACGACGAGGGCTGGATCTTCACCGAGCCGAACCCGTTCAATCCGGACGACACCGTCGGCCCTGGCGACGCGCCGACGCTCTCGGTCGACCTGACCGATCCTCGGCTGCCCCAACCCCGCCTCAGGCCGGTGAGAGGCGTCGTGCACGTGCCCGCCTACACAGACCTCAAGCTGCACGACATCTGCGACGGTCCGGAGGACCCGAATATCGAGCCACTCGACATGAACCAGCCACACGGGTCGGCTGGCTTTTTCGAGGGGAATCGCCTGTTCCTCACGCGGAAGCTCTGGGGGGCGGCGAACGAGCCGCCCTACTTCCATCACGGCCAATACACGACGCTCCGCGAAGCGGTGCTCGCCCACGGCGGCGAAGCGGCGGGGACGCGGGCGCTTTTCAAGGCGCTGCCGCCCAATGAGCAGGATGCGCTCATCGAGTTCCTCAAGACGCTGCAGGTGTTGCCGCCAGGCACGCGATTCCTCGTCGTCGACGAGCGCGGCATGCCGCGGCTGGCGCTCGGTGGCCTAGGACGCTCCTAGTGGGCTGTACGTCGATGGCTCTCGGCCTCAGCATGGTAGGGCGCGTTCGCCGACTCGTCCGCCGTAGCGCTAAGTGCGAAGGCGGAACGCGCCGTCCCTGACCTCGGCAAGGCCAGGACGCCTCGGCGAGGCGTCCCTACCATCGCACAGCTTGCAAACGCGTGTCCCTACCCGCCGAACCAGGATGGGAGTGGCAGCGTGCGCATGGTGTGCAGGCCGGGCGGGGCGGCGATGACCTTGGGAATCGCGTTCACGGTGACCGACGCCGTTGCGATGTCGCCCGGCACGCCGCCGGGGATTTTCGAGTAGAGATTGGGCACGCCCGTGATGGTGACCGCGTCGTACGATTCCGGCGCGCCGAGATACGCCTCCATGTGGAGAGTGATGAGCGGCTCGCCGCGGCGGTGCCCGACGCCATCCTGAATGATCCCCGCCACTTGCCCCCTCTTGACGGCCAGGAAGGCGCTCTTCACGGGCCGTACGGCGAGCTTCGGCTTGATGACATCGGTAATCTTGTCGAGCTTCCACGCCATGGCATCTGCGATCATGGCAATCGATTCGGTCAGGCCCACGTGACGGACGCTCCCCTCATCGACGCGTGCCTGGAACTGCGCCTCGGTGAGCCCGGCGCCGATTTTCTGCTGGAACGGCAAGCGTCGCGTCGAAGCATCTTGAATACGCTCCACGAGAATCTTGTCGACACGCTCGCAGGCGCAGCTCAGCGCGATGGGAAGGGCGTCCATGGTGAAGCCGGGATTCACGCCGGTTCCCAGGACGGCGGCCTTGGCGCGCTTTGCCATCTGGTCGACCTGAGTCGCGAGGCGCTTGTTGGAGTAGAACGGATAGGCGAGCTCCTCGGTCGTCGAGACGATCGGGACACGGCAGGACAAGATAGCTTGGATCTGGGGAACGATTTTCTTGAGCGACGAGCTCGTGCAGAGCAGGACGACGTCAGGCTTCGCTTTACGGATTGCCGGCACAATCTCCGGCGCCACGGTCACGTTGAGCTTGCGGTCGAGCCCGACCACCTCGGCAAGGTCACGCCCTACCTTGGTGGCGTCGATATCGACCGCGCCGACAACCTTCACACGGCGACGCGATACGCACTGACGAATAATGGCATTACCAATGGGACCGAGCCCCACATGAAGAACACGAATCGGCATCTATCTCCTCAGGTTCTTGCGGACCGCGGCCAGGGCCGCGCTCCCCGACGTTCACTTGACGCACTGGAACTTGACTCAAGAGTCAAGTCCTCAGCGCCGCACGGGTTCTTGCGGCGGGCGAGGGGCCTGAAGGCTCCTCGCTACGTACGTTGAAGCACCAAATGTAGAAACTCGAGGCGGACTTGTCCGCCGAAGCGCGTAGGCAGACGCGAAACGCGGATTATACTCTGTCACACACTCGCGCCCCCGCGCGTCGTGCCGCGCAGGGCGCCGGTTGTGTATCAAGATGGCACATCGCCTCGCCCTTCGCGTCATCATCGGAGCGGGTCTCGCAGCCGGCATGCTCGCGTCCTTGTCGCTCGTCCCCCCTGGTGGAAGTCCATCCGCGCGGGCGCAGCCCCAACCAGGTGGTGCCTCGTCGGCAACGATCCGCGCCCAGACACGAGAAGGCCACGCCCGCTCGCCTCGGAACGCCAGCTATGCGATCGACGTCACACTTCTCCCCTCGCGTCGGCTGCTGGAGGGTCGCGAAGTCATTACCTGGCGCAACATCACGAGCTCGCCAACCTCCGAGCTGCGCTTGCATCTCTACTACAACGCGTGGCGCAACACGCGTTCGAGCTGGTTGCGGGAGCGTGAGCTTGGAGACTTGATCGAGCCGTCCGACCTCGCCGATCTGACGGCGGACGAGTGGGGGTGGAGCGATGTCCGCGCCGTTCGCCTGTTCGGAGCGGCGCCGCCGGTCGACCTCACGCGCCAGATCACCTTCATCTCGCCAGATGATGGCAATCGAGAGGATCGGACGCTGCTGCGTGTGCCGTTGCCAGCGCCGGTCGCGCCGGGCGGCACGGTCAACCTCGAGGTCGAATGGCGCGCGCAGGTTTCGCGCACGTTCGCGAGAACGGGTGCGCGCGGTAACTATTTCTTCCTGTCGCACTGGTTCCCCAAGATCGGCGTGCTCACGGAGGACGGCTGGAACGCGCACCAGTTCCATTCCACAACGGAGTTCTTCGCCGACTACGGCACCTACGATGTTCGTGTGCGGGCTCCCCGTGGTTGGGCCGTCGGTGCGACGGGCCGGGCGATCGGCGTGCGGGAGAACGGAGAGACGACGACGCATCGATTCCTCGGTGAGGATGTGCACGACTTCGCGTGGACGACGAGCCCCGACTTCGTGGAACGTCGAGCACGGTTCGAACACGCGAGGCTGCCCCCCGTCGAGATGCGACTGCTGCTGCAACCGGAACACGTCCACCAGGCGGACCGGCACTTCGCGGCGACTCGTGCGGCACTTCGTTACTACGGCGAGTGGTACGGTCCGTACCCGTATGACCACCTCACGATTGTCGACCCCGCGTGGGAGAGTGGTAGCGGTGGCATGGAGTACCCAACCCTGTTCACATCTGGTACTCGCTGGCTCCAGCCGCAGAGATCGGGCAGCCCCGAGGGGGTGACCGTGCACGAGTGCGGTCATCAGTTCTGGTACGGCGTGGTCGGCAGTAACGAGTTCGAGGATGCCTGGCTCGACGAGGGACTCAACACGTTTTCGACGTCGCGGGTGATGACCATCGCCTTTCCGCGATACGAAACGCTGCGGTTCTTCGGCAGTTTCGTCCCGTGGTTGATTCGCGATCTCCCGATCTCTCGTCTCGGCGCTCACGGACTGGATCGCTATCGGACCGACGCCGAATCGGATGTGCCGGAGACGCCAACCTGGCGGTACTTTCCCGCGACGCACGCGACGATTACATACAGCAAGACGGCGCTATGGCTCGAAACGCTGGAGCGCTATCTCGGCTGGCCGACGCTGCAGAAGATCCTGTCCACGTACTTCTCGCGCTATAGCTTCAAGCACCCGACACCTGCGGACTTCTTCGCCGTCGCGAACGAGGTGAGCGGCCGCAACCTGGGCTGGTTCTTCGATCAGGTGTATCGCTCGTCGAACGTGTTCGACTATGGGGTGCAAGACGTCCAGTCGGAGGCGGATCCCAAGCGAGGCTTCGTCGAGGGACCACAAGGCCTCGCGTTCCAAGAGGAGCCTCCTGACCCCCGCGGGCGATATCGAACGCGCGTGGTCGTTCGACGGTACGGTGAGGGGATCTTTCCCGTAGATGTCGTCGTCACGTTCGCTGATGACCAGCGTGTGCGCGAGCAGTGGGATGGCCGTGATCGCTGGCGCGCTTACGTATATGCGCGGCCCAGCCAGGTGGTATCCGTGCGGGTCGACCCGGAGCGGGTGCTCGCGCTGGATGTGAACTACACGAACAACTCATGGTCGGCCGAGCCGCAGGCCGAAGCCGCTGCGCGACGCTGGTCGCTCACCTGGCTGACATGGCTGCAGGATCTGTTGCTTACGTACGGGTTCTTCGTGTAGGTACGCGCGGCTTTGGAGCGTGTGAAGAATTCGTCGTAGCGCAGGCTGTCTGGGAATAGATATGTCTGTCTGGGGCGTATGTCTCGACGGTTTGAAACGGGTGGCGGACGCGCCGGCCGTTCTCGTGGGCGCGTGGCTGCTGACGCTCGTCGTGGGCATTCCGCTCGCCGCCGAGATCGACCGCCAGATTCAGAACCAGCTCGGAGATAGCCTGATCTCGGAGGTGGTGGCGCAGGGCGCAGACGATGATTGGTGGGGCGAGCTCTCCGCCAACGCACATGGGCTGGCCAGGTCGTTCACGCCGGCAGTGGTTGGATTTGCAGCGGTGCTGCACAATGTGAGCGACCTTCTGGACAACGAGGAAATCCTGAACGGGCTCGCGTGGGTCGTCGCCACCTTCCTCGTCGTCTGGACGTTCTTTTCAGGCGGAGTCCTAGACCGGTTCGCGCGACAACGACGGCTCTACGCGTGGGGCTTCTTCGGTGCGTGCGGCGGGTATTTCTTCCGATTGCTGCGGCTCGGCCTGGTCGGACTCGGCGTGTACGCGCTGCTCTTCGGCGTGCTGCACGGTTGGCTGTTCGATGACCTCTACGCTCGTCTGATACGCGACGTCACGTCCGAGCGCACCGCCCTCGCCCTACGCGTCGTCCTGTACGTTCTCTTCGGCGGGCTGCTCCTCATCGCCAACATCATCCTCGACTATGCACGCGTCCGGCTGGTCGTCGAAGATCGGAGGAGCGCATCCGGGGCGCTGCTGGCTGGCGCGCGGTTCGTCGGCCGACACTCGGGAAGCGTCATTGCTCTGTATGGGCTGAACGGCCTGCTCTTTCTCCTGCTCGCCAGCTGCTACGGGCTGGCCGCCCCCGGGGCGGCGCGGCCGGTATGGATCATCCTTCTCGCTGGCCAGTTGTGGATCCTCGCACGCCTAGCGGTGAAGCTGCAATTCTACGCGTCCGCAGTCTCGCTGTTCCAAAGTCGGCTCGCTCATGCGGGGTACGCCGCCGCTCCGGAGGCGCGCTGGCCAGATTCGCCGATGGCGGAGGCCCTCGGCGAATCTGACGTAGAGACTTAGCACGTCGCGCAAAAAATGTGGATCCTGAATGGTCGACGCTACTTCCTACTTGCTCCTGATCCTCGCCCTGTTCGGCTGCCTGCTCCTCATACTGATCACGACGAGCGGCGCCCTCCTGCGGGCGGCGCGCGCGCTCGAGGTGGCGGACGGGCTGGAGCGTGAGCTGCGCGCGCTCGGCGAGCAGGTCCGCCACTTGGGCGAGCGCGTCGACCTGCTGGGCAAACAAGCTGCCGCAGTGCCTGACGACGAAGCATCGGAGCGCGCAGACGACGATGAAGAGTGGCGCGAGACGATTCGTGGCCTGCAGGCTGAGAGACTGAGCTCGGAGGTCGAGACGCAGCCTCAGGCACCAAGCGCGGGCACGGCCGCCTCGGCGAGGCGGCCCTACCTAGAACAACGTATCGGCGCGCACTGGTTTCTCTACATCGGTCTGGGCTTGACGGCCGTCGGGGTCGTGTGGCTGCTCGAATATGTCGTGAGCCGTGACTGGATGGCCGCCCCTATCCGTGCCGCGTCCGGCGCTCTGTTGGGGGTCGGCTTGCTAGCGCTCGGGGAACGCACTGCGAGGCGGCAGATCGCACGCGGGCGCGTGCTCATCGGCGTGGCGCTGGCCACACTCTACGCAAGCGCTTGGATGATCGGACCGGGCTCCTGGCTGCTGTTGCCCTGGCCGGCCTTCGCCCTGCTCGCGTCGGTGACCGCGCTGGCATTCGTCCAGAGCATACGCCATCGGTCGCTCTCCTTCGCGCTGATCGCCCTAGGTGCGGGCTTCGTCACGCCGGTGCTGATGGGACCTGAGCATGCGCCCGTTGCGCTGTTCATGTATGTCGGCGTCCTCATTCTGGTGGCGCGCTGGCTGGCGCATCGCGCGCGGTGGCCGCTCGTCGACGTCGCGTCGTACCTGCTGACCGTCTGGCTGCTCGTGTGGTGGTCCGAACATTCGTATACACGCGACCAGTGGTGGATACTCGAGCTGTTCCTCACCGCCTATCTTGCGCTGTTCGTCATCGCGTGGCGCGAGGCACGGCGGGAGACGCGTGGCAACGCACCGGTCCACCCGTTCCAGCCTTGGGCAGCCGTCGCGCTGGCGAGCGCGCCGGTTGCCTACCATGCCGCGTCGGTGGCGATCCTCTTACCACACGCCGGAGGCTGGCTCGTGTACGCCATTGCTGCGACGCTAGCCGGCCTGGTCGCGGCGGCTCGTCTGGGCTCGCGCCTGGTGCGAGGGGCGACATTCGCCGGGGTGGCAGCTCCGCTCCTGGCGTGGTGCTATGCATCGCTCGATCGCGAATGGTTCGTGGCCGGCCTCGTCGCTGTCGCAGCAGTCAGCGCGCTGCATGTGGTCTCGGAGTGGGAAGCGCTGGGTGAGCAGCCGGTGACGGGCGCCGAGATCGCCTTGAGCCACGTCAACGCATGGTGGACGTTCGTGGCGCTTGGCCTGCTCCTCGCGCCGCGGTTCGCATCGTGGCCGATACTTGCCGGCGCGCCGCTGATCGTGGCGCATGTGACGCTAGGCGCAGGGTGGTGGCGCCGATACGGCGAAGCCGCGCGTCATCACGCGGGCATCGCGCTGGCGCTGGGCGCGACAGCCGTGACGCTGTGGACGGGAGGGTTTGCCGCCACGGTGGCGCTCGCGCTCGAGGGTGTGGTCTTACTGTCGCTCGGTGCATCGCGAACCGGCCTCCGCATCACAGGCGAGGCGCTACTGGCCCTTGCCTACTTCAGCGCCCTACACACTCTGGCGACGCGTACGAGCTTGATCGCGCCGGCGTTTCTCAACCATCGGACGGGACCAGCCTTCGTGGTGGTGGTCGCGCTGCTGGTTGCCTGGTGGCGGGTTGGACGAGAGGCTCAGCCGAGCTCGGGCGAGCTGGGCCCCACGCGCGGCGCGCTGCTGCTCGGCGCACACCTCTTGGTTGTCCTGGTGCTCACCATGGAGACCGCGGTGTGGCTCCAGCAGCAGGCGCTCGATGCCGCCGCGTTCGAGGTGTCGACGCGCGCGCACGCTTGGCAGACGGCCCAACGGGTCGGCCCCACCATGCTGTGGGCGGCCTACGGCTGTGGCCTGGTCACAGCGGGGATTTGGCGCCGACACGCCGCCCTGCGATACCTGGGCGTGACGCTGGCCATCCTCGCGCTCGGCAAGCTGTGCGTCAACGACTTCCCGGTAATTGGCCCCGTGGCGCGGCTGGTGTCCGCCCTGAGCCTGGGCATGGTCTTGCTCACAATGGCCTACCTTTACCGTGCGACGAAAATGGAAAGCGCGTAGGGCGGCCAAAAACAGTCTCACGCCCAGCACCTGTCGCGGTAGAATCGCGATTGAGCGCTCCCCAGCTCTCTTCAGGGCGTGCACCATGTCGGATTTGCCGTGGCCAGAAGCACGCGTCCTCGTCGTCGACGATCAACCATCGAACGTCGAGATTCTCGAGCGGCTGCTCCGAGGCGCGGGGCTTCTCCACGTCGTCGGAACGAGCGATCCGCGCGCGGCGCTGCGCCTGTTCCTCGACCACCGCCCAGATTTGGTTTTGCTGGACCTGCACATGCCAGGCCACGATGGCTTTCACGTGCTCGCCGAGATCACGCCGCACATCCGTGAGGACGAGTTTCTGCCGATTGTCTTCATCACGGCAGACGACAGCCATTCAGTGAAGAAGCGCGCCTTGGCCGTCGGCGCGAAGGATTTCGTCAACAAGCCGTTCGACCGAACCGAGATCCTGCTTCGGCTGCGCAACTTGCTCGAGGCGCGGTTTCTGTACGTGGCGCTCCAGGCGCAAAACGAGCTGCTCGAGCGAAAGGTCCGCGACCGCACGACAGAGCTCGAAGATGCGCAAAAGGAGATCTTGTACCGTCTCACGCTCGCAGCGGAGTTTCGTGACGATGACACGATGCAGCACATGCATCGGGTGGGACGGGTCGCCGCGCAGATCGGCGCGGAGATGGGACTGTCCACGGAGACGGTCCGCCTACTGCGGTTGGCGGCACCGCTGCACGACCTTGGAAAGATCGCGATCCCAGACCAGATTCTGCTGAAGTTCGCCCGGCTGGATGAGCAGGAGTACGCGGCGATGCGGGCACACACGGCTGCAGGCGCCGACCTGCTCTCCGGCAGCGCACACGGATTGCTGCAGATGGCGGAACAGATCGCGCTGACACACCACGAGCACTGGGACGGGTCGGGATACGACCGCGCGCTCAAGGGTGATGAGATCCCGCTCGTAAGCCGTATCGTCGCCGTGGCGGACGTGTTCGACGCGCTCACGCACTCACGACCGTACAAGCCGGCCTGGTCGATCAGCAACGCGCTGGGGGAAATCGCCAGTCAGAGCGGCAAGCACTTCGACCCTGGGGTCGTCGAGGCGCTCGTCCGCATCGTGGAGCGCGGGGAGATTGACCTGACAGATCAAGACTGGCGGCCACCGCAACGCGTTGCTGCCGAGCGAGCACGATCCGTGCCTTGAGCCGGAGCAAGGCGTTGAATGTAGTAGGGTGTCTGTAAGGGTGAAAACAGGCGTCGAACACGTACCTTGTATTGGTATACGCCAGTTTGGATTATTATTCCTTCGGCTGGCCCCAATCGTCGCCGCCGCTGGAGACCATTCGGGAGGCGGAGACGACCTCAATAGGTTTCCGGGCTAACGGAAGAGCTTCGCTCTTCTTCCGGGACGCAGCCTGTCGGCCGCGCCCCGAGCGAGCGAGTCGAGGGGCGACGCTCACTTGCGGGCCCCGGGTGCTCAGTCGCGAGCGGATTGGAGTTTGTCGTGGGCAGAGTCAACCATGAGTGGTGAGCCCCGGCCGCGTACTTGGGCCACCTCCTCTCCTGGCAGCCAAGTCAGCAAGCCGATTTCCGGTGAAGAGTCAGCGCCGCTCGTGAGCGGTGAGCACACGCCGCAGCTCGTGTGGCCATCGCGCGACGAAGAGCTCGGTGCGCTCGAGGCCTTTGCACCAGAGGCGAACACGCCGCGGGCCCTGGTGGTGGAAACTTCCTCCGCCGCCGAAACCCCAAGCGCCTCGAGCCTCAGCCCCTCGACCCGTCAAGAACCTGAGGATGGCCCTGAGCACGGCCGAGGGGGGACAAGCTCAGGACGTCCCGACGCAATCGAGTCTCGCTCAGGGTCGTCCCTCGACTCCGCTCGGGACCAGCCCCTCGACCCGGCTCGGGGCGGGCCCGTCGAGAGACGAGAGTCTGAGGGTCCCAGTGCTGGGTCAAGTCCCGGGGCGGTGCAACCCGCTACGCTTGGACAGCCCGCGCCGCCAACCGAAGCGGCAGGGCGCGGTGGCGCCGGCTCACCTACTGGGCACACCTTTCTCGCGCCGTCGACCCGCGCGCCAGGCGCGCCTCCCTCGATCCTGCACGATCGTCAGGCGGAGCCCAGCGTGTCGATCGCCACTGGGCGCTCGCGCCGTTTGATGCGGCTCCTGCTCGTGGGCCTGATCCTGGCCGTTCTCGCGCAGGGAATCTACATTGCAGTGCGGTTCTTTGGGCCTGGCAGGGGTGGTGGAGCCACGGCCGACGGCGAGATCATCATCGAGTCGCGCCCGAGCGGTGTCGACGTCGCGATCGATGGCCGGCCGCGTGGGAGAACCCCGCTGAGCGTCCGGGTCTGGCCCGGGTATCACGTCGTCGAGCTGCGTGCCGGTGGCGTTGTCCGCCGGCAACACGTTGGCGTCGCGGCAGGACAGGTCGCTTCACAGTACGTCGAGCTGGGTGGGGCGGCGCCTCCCTCCGATACGCCGGAGCCGGTAGCGAACGCCGGCGCACTCGTCATTACCAGCGATCCGAGCGGTGCACAGGTGGAGATCGGTGGTCAGACGCGCGGCACCACCCCGCTGACCCTGAAAGAGCTGTCCGTAGGCCGCCACAGCGTACGTCTGAGCCGAGAGGGCATCGAGCAGACACGTGACGTCCAGATTCGCGGCGGTCAGACGACGAACTTGGCAGTGGCGTTGGCGCCAAAGCCGCCACCCCAGCCGCAGACGGGACAGGTGACCATTGCCTCGAAGATCCCAGTCACGGTGCTGGAGAAGGGTGAAGTTCTCGGATCCAGCGATGGCGGCCAGCTGGCGCTCCGGCCCGGCAGGCATGTGCTGACCCTGGTGAACGAGACGTATGGCTTTCGCAACGAGCAAATGATTGACGTCGCTGCCGGCCGTGGCCTCACGGTGGCCGTCACGCTGCCGGATGGCCAATTGCACGCCAATGCGACGCCGTGGGCAGAGGTGTTCGTCAACGGTCGCTCGCTCGGCGAGACCCCGATCGGCCAGGCCACGCTGCCCGTGGGACGCTACGAGCTGGTGTTCCGTCACCCGAAGCTTGGCGAGCGACGCGTGCCCGTGACAATCCGTGCCGATGAGCCAGCAGTGGCAACAGTGGATTTCAGCCAGTAGTGCAGGCCTTCATTCAGGCCTGCCCATCAGGTGATTGCGGCGCGCCCCCCTCCCTGCCGTCACGCGTTCTCCGGGGGAGAGTGTCATGACTACGGTTCGCCAGAACATCGTTTGGATCGCCGGCCTCGCCACGATCTTTCTGGCCCCGCTGCTGGTGCGGGCACAGGAGCCGCTCGAGCGGGCAAAGGCGCTGTACGCGTCCGCACAGTTCGCCGACGCGCTGGCCGTGTTGACCGGCATCCGGCCGGCGACACGAGCCGAGACCGTGGGCGCGGCCAAGACACGAGCCCTGTGCTTGATCGCTCTTGGTCGAGCGCCGGAGGCAGAGGGCGCGTTCGAGACGCTCGTCGAAGCAGATCCACTGGTGCGACTCACCGAGGCGGAAGTATCGCCGCGCGTGCGCGAGCTGTTTGGCGAGGTCCGTCAGCGCGTGCTGCCGTCGCTCGTCAAAGAGCGCTTCGCAGCAGCCAAGACACTCTTCAGCGAGGGAAAGCGCGACGAAGCAGCGGTCGCGTTCAAGGAGCTGAGGCCGCTCCTCGACGATTCTGATCTTGCAAAGATGGGCACGTCCGATCTGCGTGTCCTGGTGGACGGTTTCCTGGCGCTGACTTCCGCAGCAGATGATGCCCCTGCGTCTGCCTCGGCGCCGAGCCCGGTGCCCCTCGAAGTCGCCCCGGCCCCCTCTGAGCCAGCAGCGAATAGTGACGGCGCCAGTACTCCGAACGAGGAGACCGACGGGGATGGAGCGGCGGCGCCCGGTGGTACCGCGGCTGGCGAGGATACGACGGATGCGGCAGCGGACGTCCCACCAAGCAAGCCTCGTGCCGCGACGCCACCCGAAATCATCCCACCAGTCGTCATCAGCCAAAAGGTCCCTCCGCCGCGCGGCATCACCCTCAATCGCCAACCCGCGACGCTGGCACTCGAGGTGCTCATCGACGAGCAAGGGCGCGTCGAGCGTGCGGCGGTGACGCAACCGCTACACCCAATCTATGATGCGCTGGTGTTGGACGCCGCCGAGAGCTGGCAATACAAGCCGGCGACGCGAGACGGCCAACCCGTGAAATTCCTCAAGGCCATCGAGATCACAGTTCGACCTTGAGAAGGTTCAACGGTACGTAGCACGGTCGCTACGTGCTGTGGCAGGCCCTCGCCCCTAGCACTTCTTCTAATGCAGAATGACCGATGTGAGAGCCTGTAGGCTCTTGCAGAGCTGGTCTTGCGTTAGGAGAAGCGCTGGTGGAGCTCCTGTTCCTACTCCTGCTGATGGCATTCTTTGCAGCCATCGGCATCGCCTTGCTCGTTCTGATTCCGGTGCTGCTGGTCCGCCGGCAACAGCCAACTGTGCCCGCACCCTCCGCCAGGGCAGCAGCAGCGGAGCACACGCCGCACCAATCGATGCCTCCAGAGTCGTCGGCGTTGGAGAGCCATCCTGAAGCTACCGGCCCGGCGCCCGCCGCGCCGCGCGGAGAGATCGAGACGCTCATCGGCACGCGCTGGCTCCTGTACATCGGCGTGGCAGCGATCATCCTTGGCCTGGGATACTTCGTGCGCTATGCGTTTGCGCAACTGTGGCTGAACGAGGTGACGCGCGTAGGACTCGCAGCCACAGCGGGCGTGGGGCTCATCGCGCTCGGTGAACGGCTGGTTGCGCGCGGCACGCCCCTGTTTGGCCAAGTGCTGAGCAGTGCCGGCCTGGTCGTCCTATATGTGGCCGTCTACGCCGCATACGGCTATTACGCGCTGATCGAGAGCGCGCTGGCGTTTCCTCTGCTGCTCGGTGTGACCGCACTCGCATACGTGCTAGCGCGCCGCTACGAGTCGCTGCCGTTTGCCGCCTTGGCAGTGATCGGTGGCTTCGTCACGCCCTTCCTCGCCGGCGGATACCGCGAGAGCCCCATCGCGCTGCTCACCTTCGATTTGGTTCTAGCGGGCGGTACGGTGGTCATCGCGGCGCGCCACGACTGGCCCGCTCTGCCGGTCCTTGCGTACGCTGCCACCGCGGCAAGCTTGCTCGGCTGGGCGAACAGCGCCTACCAGCCGTCGCTCTGGCTGACGACCGAGCTGTTCCTGACCGCATTTGCAGCGGTCTTCATCCTGGCGGCATTACAGGCAAGGCACTCGAGCTCGCCCAGGAAGGACGTCATCGTTGCAGCGATCCTCTCGGCGCCGGTCTTGTACTACATCGTCTCGCTCGGCCTGCTCGCGGGACATGATGCAGCACTCCTCGTTTTCCTGGTCGCGCTGGCGCTGGTAGGCGTGATGTTCGACGTCGGTTCCGAACGCCGGGATGCCACGCTCGTCTTCTGGGCTGCAGCGGCTGTGCCGTTCTTGGTGCATGCGCAAGGGTTCGCGCGCGGTGAGTGGCTGTGGCCGGCCCTTGGGGCCGGTGGAGCGATCTATGTAGCGCATCTGCTGGTCGCCTGGCGTTCGGCGGGTGCCTCGGATAGTAGTCAGCCCCGGCCCGTTCCCCTTTCGCGCGTGGCGCTCATTCACTTGAATGGGTGGTGGCTGTTCGCGGTCAGCTATCAGCTGCTGGGCGTTCATGCGCCGGACTGGCAAGCACCTGCCACCCTCGGTCTTGCCGCTGTCAACGGCCTGGTCGCGACGGGGCTTTGGTCGCGCCTGCCCGCGGCGGCCATGCACCACCTGGGCCTCGCGCTCGGCCTCACGGCAGCCTCCATCGTTATTTGGCTCGAGGGCTACGTGGCTACCGTGGCGCTAGCCATCGAAGGCTGCTCGCTCGTCTGGCTCGGTCTCATCGGCCAGCGCCGCTGGGCGCGAGGCGTGGGTGAGTTACTGGTGATCGTCGCCGGTCTTCGTCTCGTTGGCCACCTGCTTTCAGGCCACGCTGGCATCGCCGTGCCTTTCCTGAATACGCTCGCCTTCACGAGCACATGCGTCGTGGCCGTCATGTACGTGACCGCAGCCATGTACCGACGATGGGAGGCCGCGGCGCAGGATGGCATGCGCGCGCTGCTCTTCGTCAGCGCGAATCTGGTCACTCTGCTCGCGCTCACCGTCGAGACCAGCACGGCGTTCCAACACCTGGGTTACAGCGGTAGCTGGTTGACGTCGCCGGATCTTGCGCGGCAGGGCACCATCTCGGCACTGTGGGCGGGATACGCCCTAGTACTCGTCGCCATCGGCCTCAGGCGACAGTACGCCCCCATTCGCTATCTGGCGCTTGCGCTATTCGCCGTCACGATCCTCAAGGTTTTCGTGATCGACCTCGCGACGCTCAGCCAGTTCTACAAGATGGCGACGGTGTTGGTGCTGGGTGTGCTGCTACTGATCGTGTCGTACCTGTACACAAAGAGACCGACGTAAAAAGAAGGCGGTCGGGGCCGTGGGCACTGGTCCCGACCGCACGGGGGATTCAGGAGGAGAATGAGGGCAGAGCCGATCTTGCTGCCGACAAATAGCGATCCACCGCGGCCGCAGCACGTCGTCCTTCGGCAATCGCCCAGACAATGAGCGACGCGCCGCGGCGGGCATCGCCCGCGACGAAGACACCGTCGGCCGTGGTGTGGTAATCCGCGTCGTGCTTGATGCGACCGCGAGCATCGAGCTCGATGCCAAGCTGCTCGAAGAGCGGACTGCGCTCTGGGCCAACGAATCCGGTCGCGACGAGCACGAGATCCGCATCCTCGACGAAATCGGTTCCCTCGATTGGCTTGAACGTGAGCCGCCCGTTCTCGACAATCGTCTCGACACGCACACCGTGCAGCCGCGTCACCCGACCCTGGCCGTCTCCCTCGAGCCGGGTCGTCATCAGCGAGTACTCGCGCGCGCCGCCTTCCTCGTGGGCCGCGGATACGCGGAAGATGTTGGGCCATTCCGGCCACGGATTATTGGACACACGGGCGTCCGGTGGCCGAGGGGCAATCTCGAACTGCAGGACCTCCCGCGCGCCTTGGCGGTGCGCCGTGCCCAGACAGTCCGCGCCAGTGTCCCCACCGCCCAGAATGATCACGCGCTTGCCGCGGGCAGTGATGTCCTGTACCGGATCGAGCGAGTCCCCGGCCAGCCGTCGATTCTGTTGCTCGAGATAGTCCATCGCCAGATGGACCCCGGCAAGATCGTCACCCGGCACATTGAGGCCACGCGGTGCCGTGGCTCCAACCGCGAGACACACAGCGTCGAAATCGCTGATCAACTCCTCACCCGTCACGTCAACGCCCGCGCTGACACCCGGCCGAAACAGGACGCCCTCGGCCACCATCTGCTCGAGCCGCCGATCGAGCAGGCGCTTGTGCATCTTGAAATCGGGGATGCCGTAACGGAGTAAGCCGCCCACGCGGTCCGCACGCTCGAAGACGACGGCCTCGTGGCCTTCCCGCGCGAGCTGCTGCGCGCAGGCGAGACCGGATGGGCCAGACCCGATCACGGCAACGCGGCGCTCCGTGCGATGCGCCGGTGGCTCCGGGACTACCCATCCCTCGTCCAACCCGCGGTCGATGATGCTGACCTCGACCTGTTTGATCGTGACCGGATCGTCGTTGATGCTGAGCACGCACGAAGACTCACACGGCGCCGGACACAAACGACCGGTGAACTCCGGAAAGTTGTTGGTCGCATGCAGGCGGGCAAGTGCTTCACGCCAGCGATCGTGGTAGACGAGATCGTTCCACTCCGGAATGAGGTTCCCAAGCGGGCACCCCTGGTGGCAGAACGGAATGCCACAGTCCATGCAGCGCGAGGCCTGCCCGCGCAGGCTCGCCTCCGGAAACGGCTCGTACACCTCGTCGTAGTCGCGCACGCGCACGTCGGCCGGCCGGCGCGTCGGCGTCTCCCGTCGAAACTCGATGAACCCAGTCGGATTACCCATCTTGTGTCAGGCGCTGGCCAGTAGGGCCAGCTCTTCCTGTCTCTCCCGCTCGAGGGCACGCTTGTAGTCGATTGGCATCACCTTCGCGAAGCGCCCAGCCTCCGCCGGCCAACCGTCGAGCAGCTGCTTGGCCACCGAGCTGCCGGTCAGCTCATAGTGCCTGGCCAGCATGCCCTGCACGAACTGCGCATCGTCCTCATCCAGCGTCTCGAGCGCCACCATCTCGAGGTTGCAACGCCGCTCGAAGTCACCGTTGACATTCGCGACGTAGGCAATGCCGCCGCTCATGCCGGCCGCAAAATTACGCCCCGTCGCCCCAAGCACCAGAACGCGTCCACCCGTCATGTACTCGCATCCGTGATCGCCGACACCCTCGACCACAGTGTGAGCACCACTGTTGCGGACAGCAAACCGCTCGCCCACGACACCGCGCACGAATAGCTCGCCGCCTGTGGCGCCGTAGAGCATGACGTTACCCGCAATGATGTTCCGCTCCGGGACGAAGCCCGCATTCGCGGGCGGGACGAGAATCAACCGGCCGCCCGAAAGCCCCTTCCCGACATAATCGTTGGCATCACCCTCGAGCGTCATCGTGATACCGCGCGGGAGGAACGCTCCAAAGCTCTGCCCCGCCGACCCGGTGAAGCGCAGCTCGATGGTGTCGTCCGGCAACCCCTCGGCACCGAAGCGTCGGGTGACCTCGCTCCCCAGCATCGTGCCCGTGGCCCGATTGACGTTCCGTATTCGGCGCGACGCGTTCACGCGCTCGCGACCGAGCAGCGCCGGCTCTGCAATCTTCAAGAGCTCATTGTCGAGCACCGAACGCAGCCCGTGCTCCTGCGCCGTCACAGCATGCAGAGCTACCGTCGTGCGCTCGGTGTCGGTCTCGGTCTCCAGCCACGGAGCGTAGAGGATCGTGGAGAGATCGAGCCCGTGCGCCTTCCAGTGCTCAACGGCAGGCACGACGTCGAGCAGGTCCGCTCGGCCGATCATCTCGTCCAACGTGCGAAAGCCGAGCTGCGCCATGTGCTCGCGCACCTCTTCGGCAACGAAACGGAAGAAGTTGACGACGTGCTCGGCACGCCCTGTGAACTTTGCGCGCAGCTGCGGATTCTGCGTCGCGACACCTACCGGACAGGTGTCCAAGTGGCAGACGCGCATCATGACGCAACCCATGACGACGAGCGGTGCCGTGGAAAAGCCATATTCCTCGGCGCCGAGCAGTGCGGCAACCACGACGTCACGCCCCGTCTTGAGCTGCCCATCGACCTGCACGACGATGCGGTCGCGCAAGTCGTTCGCAATGAGCGTTTGCTGCGTTTCGGCGAGGCCGAGCTCCCACGGGATGCCGGCGTGCTTGATCGAGGTCAAGGGACTGGCGCCCGTGCCGCCATCGTGGCCGCTGATGAGCACATGGTCGCTCTTCGCCTTGGCCACACCGGCCGCCACGGTGCCAACACCCACCTCCGCCACCAGCTTGACGCTGACCCGCGCCCGTGGGTTCGCGTTCTTGAGATCGAAGATGAGCTGTGCGAGGTCTTCGATCGAATAGATGTCGTGATGCGGCGGTGGGCTGATGAGACCGACACCCGGCGTCGAGTAGCGAACCTTGGCGATCCAGGGATAGACCTTGTTGCCCGGAAGCTGCCCTCCCTCGCCCGGCTTGGCGCCCTGCGCCATCTTGATCTGCAGCTCGTCGGCGTTGACGAGATACTCGCTCGTGACGCCGAATCGAGCCGACGCCACCTGCTTGATGGCGCTGCGCCGGGAGTCGCCGTTCGGATCCGGGACGTACCGTTGCGGATCCTCACCTCCCTCGCCGCTGTTCGAGCGCCCGCCGAGGCGGTTCATGGCCACCGCGAGCGTCTCGTGCGCCTCTGCGCTGATCGCGCCATAGCTCATCGCGCCCGTACAGAAGCGCTTGACGATATCGTCGACCGGCCCCACCTCGTCGAGGGGCACCGGCGTCCGGCCGGCGGGCCGAATCGCGAACAGGCCCCGCAGCGTCGCCATGCGCTCGCTCTGCTCGTCGACACGACGGGTGTACTCCCGGAACATGTCGTAGCGCGCGGAGCGCGTCGCGTGCTGCAGGCGAAAGACGGTCTCCGGGTTGAAGAGGTGGTATTCACCCTCGCTGCGCCATTGATATTGGCCGCCGCTGTCGAGCTCGGGTAACACGCGGCTTGGCGACGCGGGGCCTGAAGGCCCCGCGCTACGCACGACCGTAGCAGCCGCCGGTAGCGCGCGGCCTTCCGCCTTCGCATAAAGCTTCGGCGGCCGCGCGTACCCGAAGGCCTGCGCGTGATGCACGAGGGTCTCGCGCGCAATCTCGCGAATGCCGAGACCGCCGATGCGTGATGGCGTGTAAGTGAAGTACTTGTCGACGAGCTCCTTCGACAAACCGACAGCCTCGAACACCTGTGCCCCGCGATAGCTGGCAATCGTCGAGATGCCCATCTTGGACATCACTTTGACGACACCCTTTTCTACGGCCTTGAGGTACTGGCGGCGCAGCTTGGCCGCTGGCATCGTGGGATCCACGAAGCCGAGATCGCCAAGCGCCGGCAGCGTCTCCAGCACCAGCCAAGGATTGACGGCGCTTGCACCGTAGCCGATGAGCGTCGCAAATTGGTGCACCTCGCGCGCCTCGCCCGTCTCGACGATGAGCGTCACGTTCGTGCGCGTGCCCTCGCGAACCAGGTGATTCTGCAGCCCTGCCACCGCCAGCAGCGCGGGAATCGCCGCGTGATGGGCATCCACCGCCCGATCCGAAAGCACGAGGACCCTCGCACCCTTGCCAATGGCAATGTCCGCCTTTGCAAACAACGCCTTGAGCGCCGGCTCGAGCCCCTCCTCACCCTCCGCGACCGGAAAGATCATGTCGAGCGCCGTCACGTAGTACGGGTTGTCTGGCTCGGGCCCCTTGCGTTCTCCAGCACCAACTGCCGGCTCGAGATCGGCGCTTCGACCGTTCGCGGCAAACCGGTGCCCCACGCGGTCGTACTGCGCAAGCGCCTTGAAGCGGGCCATTTCCTCGTTGTCGAGGAACGGGCTGTCGCACAGAATCATCCGACAACTGTCCGGTTCCGGGTCGAGCAGGTTTCGCTCGGGTCCGATGGCGGTCGTCACCGACGTGACCAGCCGTTCTCGGATCGCATCCAGCGGCGGATTGGTCACCTGCGCGAACAACTGCTGGAAGTAGTCCGCCAGCGCGCGTGGCCGATTGCTGAGCACCGCCAGCGCGGCGTCGTTCCCCATCGAGCCGACCGCCTCCTCGCCCTTCATCGCCATCGGCGCCAGGAGCAGCTTGAGCTCTTCCTGCGTGTAGCCGAAGGCGAGCTGGCGAACGTGTCGCTCATCGGGCTGGAGTGCCGGCGGCGGATCGGCCGGATCCAGGTGATCGAGTGGAATGAGATTCTCCGCGACCCACTGCTGGTATGGCTGTTCCGTTGCAATTCGATGCTTCAGCTCATCGTCACCAATAATGCGCTGCTCGTGCAGGTCGACGAGGAACATCCGCCCCGGCTGCAAGCGTCCCTTCTCCGCGATGCGGTCCGCCGGGACATCGAGAATGCCCACTTCGGAGCCGACGATGACGAGGTCGTCCTTCGTGACCCAGTAGCGCGCCGGTCGCAAGCCGTTTCGGTCGAGGACGGCACCAATCTGCCGCCCGTCGGTGAAGCAAATGCAGGCGGGTCCGTCCCACGGCTCCATGAGACAGGAGTGATAGGCGTAGAACGACTTCTTCTCGGCGCTCATGCTCTCGTGGCGCTCCCACGCTTCGGGGATCATCATCATCACGGCATGCGGGAGCGAGCGTCCGCCCAACGCCAAGAGCTCCAGGACGGAGTCGAAGCAGGCCGAGTCGCTGAGCCCTTCCCGGACCACTGGCAGGATCTTCGGAATGTCCCCGTCGAGAAGCGGTGACGCGAGCTGCGCCTCGCGCGCGCGCATCCAGTTGATGTTGCCGCGCAGCGTGTTGATCTCGCCGTTGTGCGCGACCATGCGGTAGGGATGCGCCAGCTCCCAGCTCGGAAACGTGTTGGTCGAAAAACGCGAGTGGAACAGACACAGCGCGCTCTCGAGCCGCGGGTCGTCGAGATCCGCGAAATACTCGCGGAGCTGCATCGGCGTGAGCATGCCCTTGTACACCAGCGTGCGACACGAGAGGCTCGCGACGTAGAAGTACTTGCGGTCGTCGATGCCGCTGGTGCGGACGAGCGTCTGAAAGCGCTGCCGAATGACGAGCAGCCTCCGCTCGAAGGCGTCCTCATCGTCTGCCGCCTCGCCGGGCGCCAGGAAGACGTGGTCCATCGCCGGCTCGACGCCCTTGGCAATGTCACCGAGACTGCGATTGTCGGTGGGAACGCGGCGCCAGCCGAGAAGCTGTTGGCCCTCCTGCCGCACGACCATGGCAAACAGCATCTTTGCGAGGGCGTTCGCCTGTGGGTCTGGTGAGCCGAAGAACAAGCCAACGGCGTAGCGCCCGGACGCGGGCAGCGTCGTGAGCCGGGGGGCGCTCTCGTCCGCCGTGATGCGGCCGAGCGCCGCCTCACGGCGGAACAGTTTGTCAGGAATCTGGATGAGGAGACCCGCCCCATCGCCCGTGCAACAGTCCCCGCCGGTGGCCGCGCGGTGCGCAAGCCGTTCGAGCGCCTCGAGACCAAGATTGACAATGGAACGGCTGCGACGCCCCTTGAGATTCACGAGAAAGCCGACGCCGCAGGCGTCGTGCTCACGATCCGGTGTGTAGAGGCCACCTTGGGGTCGCTGGGGATACGGGTCCATCAAGCGCGCTGCCTTTCTTCGTACTGCCCACGGGAGATGGGAACACAGAGACCGCCGTACTCTCGGTTTCCAGAGCACGATGGCGGCCGGCGCCCCTCGAGCAGAAAGACCGTGCAGCGATTATATGCATAGGATCGTTCGTATCTATTATTTTGATGGTAGGCATAGCCTGGCGTTATCGCGCGCTCGCGAGTGGTTGGAACCGGCTGGACGGCTGCCTGCCGCCTACCAGAGATGCTGGCGGACGCTCGCGCGGATTGCCTTCTTGTCTGGCGCCGCCAGCGAGCCGATCCGGCGGACGATGAGGCGATTGTCGAGGGTGAAGATCTTGAGGCGGACGATGCAGGCGGTACGGAGTCCAGCGGCATCGAGATTGGCAATCGAGGTGTCGCCGGGCCAGGGCGCATGACGCTTGGTGGTCATCATGGCCATCACGCTGTGCCCCTCGGCATTGAAGCGGCGCGGGCTCAAGATGAGCGCCGGACGACGCTTTTGCCCACTACGATCCGTGAAGGGAAACGGCACGGCCACGACCTCCCAGGCGTCACAGGTCACGGAACGCCTCTTCGTCCTCCGGCGTACTCCACTCGTCGAGGGTCTCGCTGAGGGCCGCATGGAACTCGAGGTCGAATGGCTCCACACGGCGGAGCGAGACGCGTCCCTCGCCCAGCTCGTAGGCGATGTAATCCCCGGGCGCCACGCCGAGGGTCTCTCGCACGGCCCGGGGTATCGTGACCTGCGCCTTTCGCGTCAGACGGCTGGCGTAGCGAACGTCTTGGTGCTTCGCCATGGCTCCCTCCATGAGGCCTTACAGTCGTTCAGGTATTACTGCATTCTCAGCGCTCTACCTTACTTCCTTACCATGATCTCCACGGGTCGGTCAAGGCACGGGAGTTGAGTGTTGAGGTGTTGAGCTCTGAGCTCTCTTTCCCGATCACCTGACGCTGTCGGAAGGGCCTGCGCTCCTTGTGTGTGGGAAGACGATACCTGTATATTGGGCGGGCATCCATAACTCGAGCCATGCTTCGCTTCCTTGTCACCACCCTTCCGCTTCTGTACGTCATAACAACCTCGGTCGGATCCGAGCCCTTTTCCGCTGGAGAGAGAGCGCGCGCGCACAGTGGACAGAGCACGGAATCGGCGACTGAGGCACAGCCATCGCTGCAACTACCGCCCATCCCCAACGCGAAGCCCCGCAACGTCGTCTTCATTCTGGTGGACGACTTGCGGTACGACGTGTTCGGCTTCACGGGCCACCCGTTCGTCGAAACACCCCACATCGACGCGCTGGCTCGCGGCGGCGTGCACTTCCCGCATGCGGTGGTCACGACCTCGCTCTGCTCGCCGAGCCGAGCGTCCATTCTGACCGGGCTCTACGCGCATCGGCACCGCGTCATCAACAACAACGAGCCTGTCCCGCCTGGCCTCGTGTTCTTCTCGCAGTACCTGCAGAACGGCGGCTACGAGACCGCGTTCGTCGGGAAATGGCACATGGGCCACGATACAGACGACCCCCAACGCGGATTCGATCATTGGGTCAGCTTCAGTGGGCAAGGACAGTATCTCCCGGGGCCCAAGACGATCTTCAATGTCAACGGCCGTCATGTCCCACAGAAGGGATACATCACCGACGAGCTCACCGACTACGCCCTCGACTGGCTGAAAGAGCGCGATGCGAAGCGCCCGTTCATGCTCTACTTGTCGCACAAGGCCGTCCACGAGAATTTCACGCCGGCCGAGCGCCATCAAGGGCGCTACGCAAAGCAGCAGGTGGACTGGCCCGCCTCGTTCGATCCCACCACCGATCCGGCCGGGCGTCCCATGTGGGTCACCAACCAACGCAACAGCTGGCACGGCGTCGACTTCGCGTACTACGGCCGGCGCGACATCACGGAGGAGTACCGTCGGTACCTGGAGGCCGTGTTGGCCGTGGACGACAGTGTGGGTCGCGTGGTTGAGGCGCTCCGCGAGCAAGGCCTGCTCGAATCAACCGTCATCATGCTCATGGGAGACAACGGCTTTGCCTGGGGTGAGCATGGTCTCATCGACAAGCGGACAGCATACGAGGAGTCGATGCTGGTACCGCTCGTCGCGTATGCGCCAGGCGAGCTTCCCGCAGGCGGCAAGGTCTCGGAGGTCGTGGGGAACATCGACATCGCACCGACCGTGCTCGCGGCCGCCGGGCTCCAGCCGCCTTCGGACATGGACGGCCGCAGCTTCCTCGACCTCGCGCGAGGCAAAGAGGTGCCGTGGCGGGACTCCGTGCTGTACGAGTACTTCTGGGAACGGAACTTCCCTCAGACGCCGACCATCCATGCCTTGCGGGCGCAGCGTTACAAGTACATCCACTATCACGGCATTTGGGACTTGGACGAGCTGTACGACCTACAAGCCGACCCTGGCGAGATCAAGAATCTCATCAACGATCCCGCGCACAAGGAGGTCGTGGAGCAGATGAACCAACAGCTCTTCGACGTCCTCGAGCAGACCGACGGCATGCAGATGCCGCTCTATCGAGATCGCGGCGGCCAGAACAACCTGCGGCGTAAGGATGGACCAGGAGCGACGGCGTTCCCCGAGAGCTTCAAGAGCGATCCCAAGCCGCCTCGGTGACGGTCCCATCGCGCTTCAACCCTGAGCGAAGATTTGCCCTAGGTGATGCTCCACGTGGCGGACGTAGTCCACCATGTGGTCGGCCAGGGTCGACGGCTCGTCAGGCGAGACCACGCACTCGTTCCCGAGTGACTCCTTCGGCACCCTGTTCATCACGTGAACGAGGTGCTGGTTGTACAGCCGCCAGAGCTCGACCAGCTCGAGCCACGGACGCTCGCGATAGCCTTGTGCCGCGACCCACTGGTCCTGCTGGTACGGAGGAAACTGCAGGCGAACGACGGCTTGAGCCCGGATGAAGCGATGGTGATTGTTGGCGGCGGAATCGATGAGATGCCCCAGGATTTCCTTACGACACCACCTCATCGCGAGCGGACATTCCAAGCTTGCGCGCTCGGCCATGGTCTGCAACCGCGGGTGAGCATCCCGGAGATCGAGCGCGTCATCCTGCTCAAGGATGGCCGGCTCTTCCTGGACGGGCCGAAGGAACAGGTGCTGACATCCGCCGTGTTACGTGAGCTGTTCGGAAGCGCGGTCGAGCTCGTGCGGCGAGATGGGTACTACCACCTCTGGTAGCCTAGTGTGCCTCTCCAGGCCAATCGGCCCCGATGCAGGCTCGGCCCTCGAGACAAGACGAACAGACTCGTCACGTTGTCGTTACGCGTGTGTCGTCAGCGTCACCATCTTCTCGAACCTGGCTACTTCGTAGATCCCCAAGCCGATAACCGATTTAGGAGATGGGAACGACCGCAGCGGCTGACGGAGAACCGCCATGCGTGTGAGCGAGTGGATTGCCGTCACCTATTTCGTCGTCACGGCTCTCGTCGCGATCGGAGGGGCGAGGGGCGGCGTTGTGCAGAAGCGGCTGGCCGTGGCCGGGCTCGCCGCGGCTGCCGTGGCACTCGTGATTGCGATGGCCGCGGCGGCGGACGCTGCCTGGTGGCTCGCGATCGCACGTGACTGGGCGCCCGCTGCATATCTGATGTTCGGCTACTGGCTGCCTGGCTGGCTGCAGCGTCCCCCCAATCCTCGTCTGGAAGCGTGGCTCGCAAGGGCCGACCGACAGCTGCTCACCTGGCTCGGGTCGAATCTGGACTCGCCGTTCTGGCGCAGCGCCATGCTCGAAGCCGTGTATCTGCTCGTTTACCCGTTCGTCCCGGCCTGTTTTCTTCTGCTGTACTCGACGGCGCCATCCGAGGTGTCCGATACCTTCTGGTCAGCGGTGCTGGCCTCCGGCTACGCGTGCTACGGCACGCTGCCGTGGTTGCCCGCGCGGCCGCCACGACAGATCGCAGCGCACGATCGATCCGACAATCCTCACGCGCGACCGGCCGTACCCGCCTCACTTGCACATCGCGTGCTCCGCCAGCTGAATGAGCATGTGTCGGGATCCATGGGTGTCGGCGGCGACACGCTTCCCAGCGGCCATGTTGCCGTGGCGGTCGCTGCGGCCTTGGTCGTGGCGCAGTTTCTTCCGATCGCCGGCATGCTGCTCATCCTGCTGACACTGGTGATTGCTGCGGCAACCGTCGCTGGACGCTATCACTACCTCGTCGACGCGGTTGGGGGACTGGCGGTCGGCATCCTCGCCTGGCTCGTTCTCAGGTGGATCGGCGCGGGAGGCTGACGCGCCCTACCATCTCTCACTGAACGGCGCGCAACACGAGAGCGGCATCGTTGCCGCCAAAGGCGAGCGAGGTCGAGACGCCGCAGCCGACGCGCTGCTCGCGCGCTCGATTGGCGACGACATCGATTGGACACGCCGGATCGGTGGCCTCGTGGTGAATCGTAGGGGGGATGACGCCTCGCGCGATGGTCAGCGCGAGCACCGCTGCTTCCACGGCGCCCGCCGCCCCGAGGCAATGACCGACCATCGATTTGATCGACGTCACCGGTAAGCGGCGTGTGTGTGCACCGAAGACGGCAACGAACCCATTTGCCTCTGCCCTATCGTTCTGAGGTGTCGCGGTGCCGTGCGCGTTGAGGTGATCGACCTCCGTCGCCGACACGCGAGCGGCGTCGAGCGCCGCGTTCACCATCGTCGCCACGGCTCGGCCGTCCGGCTCCGGCGCGGTCGGGTGGTACGCCTCGCAGCTCAAACTGTAGCCCGCCACCTCCGCGTAAATCGCGGCGCCGCGGCGGCGCGCACGCGCCAGGTCCTCGAGCACGAGGATGGCGGCACCTTCACCGATGTTCATGCCATTGCGCCGCTGGTCGAACGGACGGCAGGGGCCCGGATCCATCAGCCGCAACGCATTGAAGCCGCTGAAGGTCAGCCTCGCCAATGCGTCCGTGCCGCCGGCCAGCGCAACATCCAGGCGATGGTGGCGGATGGCTTCTGCCGCGTGGCCGATGGCGATGGTGCTCGACGAGCAGGCGGCGGCAATGCAGGAGCGCATGCCTTCAAAGCCAAACCGCGCGGCAATGACGTCGACCGGGGTGCTGGAGAAATGGTTCCACGCCTTCGACGGGCGCGCGCGCTCGATCCCGCGGCGCAACATCGTGAAATAGTACTCTTCGTTGCGCAGCAAGTCAGCGGTGCCCGAGCCGAGCAGCACGCCCACTCGCGTGGGATCGAGCGCCGCGTCGAGCAGGCCGGCATCGGCGATCGCCTCGCTGGCCGCGATCACACCGAGCTGATCACTCCGCGACCACCGGCGCCGTTCGAGCGGCGTGAACCCGTCGAGCGCAGGCTCGAGATCGATCTCGCCGGCGATCTCGCTCCGATGACCCGCCGGATCGAAGAGCGTCACGCGACGCATGCCACACTCGCCGGCAAGCATCGCCCGCCAGACCTCCTCCCGCGAGATCCCCAGCGCGCAGATGAGGCCGACGCCAGTGACGGCCACGCGCCGCTCGCTCACCCCAGCATCTCCTCATCCGCCAACACCGGCGCAGACGCCCGGCTCACGGTGGCAGCGCGGGATGCCGCCTCGGCTCCCTCGCGCCACTCGCGGAGCTGCCTCGCACAGCGGTCGACGTAGCGTGCCTCGCTTCGCTTGCCACGGAGCGCAATCGCCACCGGCAGCCACTGAAACGGAATCGACGCGACGGCCGTGGCGAGGCAGAACACACGCTCGAGCCAGGTGTGATCGTTGGGGCCCAACCCGACGAGACTCTTGCAATACCGCCAGATGACGCCATACGCGTCGCCGGCAATTGTGAGCGTCGTCCCGTGCACGCCGCCGGCCTGCCCCAGGCCGCACGCCACGTTCGCGAGGAACTCGTGCGCGTCCTCGCCCGGAGCCGCGGTCCACGTCGTGCCCACCCGCCGCAGCGTGTGCGCGTCACTGCCAGCCACCAGAGCGAGTGGGGAGAAAAAAGAACCGGTTCCTTTTTCACGGATGGACTCGACCAACTGGTTGTGGGCCTCGAGCATCGTGCCGTTGCGGACCTCGAGGGCGGGGACCTCCGTGAGCAGGCGGAGGTACGCCTCGAGCGGAACTTGGTCCTTGTAGAAGTGAAGCAGGTGGTTCAGCGAGAAGAAGACGCCTGATGCGCGGAGGTACGCGGCGACATCGAACACGTTGTCGCGCAGCGGCTGAACGGACCGATGGATGGCTTCCGTCATCCCGTACGCGCCCAGGTGAACTTGCAAGTCCGTGTCCGGCACCCAGCAGGAGATCTCCTCGCCGATGATGACGTCGCGCGCATCCGGCCGCTCCGCCAGCAGCTCCAAGCAGCCATCGATGCTGTCGTGGTCGGTGATCGTGACTACATCCATGCCGCGCGCTCGCGCCTGCCGATACACATCCAGCGGAGACGAGTAGCAGTCACGGCTCTTCAACAACGGCAGGTTGCCGTTCGCTTTGGAGTGACACGAGTGGACGTGTAAGTCGGCGCGGGCCATTCTTTCAGGTCCTTGGTCCTTGGTCCTTGGTTCTTGGTGCGTCTTGGCGTCGCGAAGCATCGAAGCGTACTAGGCGCACCAGGGACCAAGAACTAAGGACCCTTCACAACGGTTTCAAGAGCATCACCTGAACCACCGTCGACCCCGATGAGCGGTACTGGCGCGGCAAGAAGCTCTTGCTGACATCGGCTCGCAAGATCGTACGCCACGGTGCCCGCACGTTCACGCCGACGCCAAGCCCCGTGATTGGCTGCCACGCCTTCGAGAGCTCCTCGTCTCGACCCCAGGCGCGGTCGGCGAACAGATCCAACCGATACTGCTCGAAGATATTAAACGAATACGACGCCCGCAGGGCAGCGAGCTGGGTAAAGCGTAACCCCGACGCGGGCACGCCGTGGATCCGGGTATCGTCGAAGAGTCCAAACTGATACTTGCTGAACCTATCGAGGCGCTCCCCACCAAAGTACGCGGCGTCCACGTGAATCTTGTGGAACGTCCGGAAGTGGATGTCCCGCGCTAGCACGCC
This sequence comes from Luteitalea sp., assembly GCA_009377605.1. Taxonomy (NCBI): domain Bacteria; kingdom Pseudomonadati; phylum Acidobacteriota; class Vicinamibacteria; order Vicinamibacterales; family Vicinamibacteraceae; genus Luteitalea; species Luteitalea sp. The sequence goes on along the minus strand of WHTT01000010.1, from coordinate 34,835 downwards.
GCCGTATTTGACGTAGGTCTTCTCGCCCGGATCGAGCTCATCGGCTGGCCCCCAGGGTCGCCAGCGAGCTCGTCCGAACCAGGTGCCCCAGGCCGTCAGGTTATAGCCATGCCGCCGGAGCTCGTAGGTGGCACCAATCCCGCTGGTCAGCGTACTGGAGGGCCGCTCGAACGTCTCGCCGGTAGTCCGCTCATTGGCGTAGGCATCGAAGCCAAGGTGATACCGCAGCCCCACCTTTTGGAAGTCGGTGAACTGATAGCCGAGGTTGACGCCAGCGGTCATCGGCCAAGTCAGGAGGCGCTCCGCCTCCAGTTCCCCGTCCGGGTCGTAGACGCGGTCGCTCGAGGGCACCGCGATCGCGAAGAAGTCGACGCTTGCGTCGAGCGGCGTTCGACCGAGCCTTGGCCACTGAATGTTCCCTACCGCCAGCACCCCGCCAAACAGCAGCGCCAACTGCGTGTCGGGGCCCCCGAACTCGAAGTCGAGGTAGTTGATGCCGAAGATCGGCAGAGGGAAGTCGAACGAAGGATCGATGGTCGTGCCCATGGCCATCGCCTTCGCCGACAGCGTCGGTCGCTCGCGCACCACGCGGCGCTCCCCATCCTTCACGAAGTATCGCAGGCCCTCCTCCGTCTCCTTGTACATCACGCGATCGCTAGCCCGCGCCACCTCACGTTTGCGGTCGAACGAAGGGTCGTTGATCGCCAAGTCGCTGAAGCGCACACGCTTTTCGACCAGGATGTTGCGACCCGCGATGAGCAGGAGCTGACGGCTCGAGAGGTCGGTGAGCAGCATGACCGGACGCCCTCCCACCGTCGCGACGCGCTCGAACGTCTGGATCTCCTCGTTCGACACGACCGGTGCCGAGAGCGCCGTTTGCACGGCGTGCACCTTCAAGCGTCCAAACGTCTCCTGATCGATCCAGACGGTCCCCCTATACAGCGAGCGGTCTCGATGCACGGGGTCGAATCGCACCACGTAGCAGGCGCGCTCTCCAATGCGCTCGGTTCCTGCCAGTCGATAACGGTAGTCGGCCGTGAACCGCAGGTCGAGCGGCAGCGAAAGCACTTTTTCCGGTTGCAGCAGCGGGAAGGGCGGCCGGTCCGGCCCCCAGCGCGTCCCGTTCACCGAGAACGACAGCTCTTCCCACTCCACGTCGCGCCCCTGCACGAAGTATCGGTTCTCGCTGACGATGTCGTAGCCCGGGTCGGTGAGCGCCGGACGGAAATGCTGTTCCATCCGAACCAGGGCCGTGTAGTTGTCGACTTCCGCGTCCTGTGACACCTGCTGTCGCTGATGCCGCGCGATGATCTCCTCCACGCTCAGCGAGGGGCGCCCCGTCACCTCTTGACGCTCGGCGACCACCGAGGTCGCCCCCTGGTTGAAGTCCACGATCAACGGCCCTGGCCTCCACGGCACACGTGCGCTGATCCGCTGGGCCGATCGGTCATGCGCATAGCCGTCTACCGGCCGTTGCGACCCATCGAACGGATCGCGCACCACCGGGTCGCCTTCGAGTGGAAGCGACAGCGAGACCTCCAGCGCTTCACCGTCTGCAGCGTCGCCCCAGTAGACGAGGTATGTCGCGAATGTCTCGATGCTGTAGAGCAGCCGGTAGCCCGCGGTCTTGGTGAGGTCCTGGCCACCCCGAGCGAGGCGCAATGAGGCAGCATCCGGATCGAGGGGCACCAGCGCTCCCGTGAGCAGGTCGGCGATCGCTCGACTAGCTGCGAGCACCTGCTCCACATTGGCCGGCTCGGTCCGATAGCTCCGTGTGAGCGTTGCCGTTCCAAGCGCCTGCAGCTCTTTTCCTATGAACTGGCGAGCGGCCGCTTGCGTGGTCTCTCCGAGTGCGACGCCGCTCACGAGCAGTCGGGCAGACTGATCGACGCGTGCGAGCGCGCGCGCTATGTCGTGAGAGGTATCGGCGTCGAGTGATGCGGGAAGAGTGACAGCGTCCACGTAGGGCCCGAGATCCTCGCGATAGAGATCCTCGAGTGTCGAGGCGCTAACGCCAGGCTTGGTTCCGAGGCCGACGAGGGTCTCCTCGTCGCGTCCGTGAATCTCTGTCGCCGCCAGCTTGAAGAGGTAGGCAGCGACCTTGGGATCACGCTCATCGATGGACAGCTCGAACAGTCGAACACGGCGAACCGAGCGTGCCGCGAGGGCGCGCACGAACGCGGTCCAACCCTCCGCTTCGTCGAGCCCGTCCGGCATGCCGCCAACGCTCAGCCACACGTCAATCTCGCGTTTGGCATACTGATTCAAACGCTCCTCGAGGCGCTCGAACGCGTACTTCCCAGGCATCGGCTCGAGATCCCGGCGCGTGACGAGCACTCGTGCCATGACCGGGAACGCGGGTGCAGGCGCCGAAGCGAGGGCGGAGACCAGGACGGGCGGCGTGTCCAGGCGCTCATCGAACGCGACGCGTGGGAGCGACGGCTGCTGAGCTTGCGCGGTGACGGTTGCGACAGCAATCACCAGGCAGGCTACGCAGCCGAACGCACGAAGCATGACGTGCATTGCAATTGCCGAGCACGCCGACCTAGAGGTCGGGCCTACACCCATTCGACCGTTGATGCGCATGTGCGGCCGATCTGGCGGCTCCCTGCGAGATCAGCCCCGCGTCGGACGCCAGCACCTCGCCAAGCGGTCGAAACGACGCGCCGCGCAGGATGACACGAAGCCGAGCGAGGAAGCCATCCAACCGAAAGTAGTGGGCAAAGCGCTGGCGTGCCGGCAAGGACACCCGCGGCGGATCAGCATCCACTTCCCAGGGGTGCACCATGAGGACCGCGGGATCGCCCGCACGATTCGCCTGCTCGATGGCGGCCAAGACGCGGCGCGGTGCGCTCATCCGCAGGCCCCAGCCCCAGCCGATGGGCATCGCCTGGCCGAGACGGTCGATGACGAGAGGTGGCACCTCGAGGATCGGTCCTGCCCATGTGGCGCGGACGTGCGGCCGGCGAGGGTACGAGGCACGTCCCACGATCGCGACCGGTGCCATGCTCGCGTCGATGCAAAAGCCGTGACGTACCAGGCATTCGAGCGCCCAAGGCGAGCGACCGTTGATCGACCATTCGGGCGCTCGATAGGCCGTGACACCACCGACCCCGGCCGCAGCGAGCGCACCAACGCCGGCATCGAGGTCCGCGGCGAGCTCCTCTGGCGTCTGCATGTGGACCCAGCGGTGCCAGTAGCCATGCGACCCGATCTCGTGCCCTCCGGCCGCGATCTCGCCCACGATCGAGGGGTACCGCGCAGCAACCCACCCCAAGACGAAGAACGTCGCCCGAACGCCGGCGGCATCCAATTCGTCCAGTAACCGTCGCGTGGTGAGCTCGACCCGAGATGGCAGGTTCGCCCAGTTGGAGGCAGACAGCGGCCCCTCGACACCGCAGATGTGGAACCACTCCTCGAGGTCGACCGTGAAGGCGTTCAGTGACACAAGCGTCTATCGTCCGCTGCCCGTGCGCTGTTGCTCGACGAACTCTGTAATCGTGTCGACCGACCGCAGGATTCGGCCGCCGGCCTCTTCGTTGTCGATCACGGCACCAAACGAGCGCTCCAGCTCCAAGACCAATTCGAGAGCGTCGATGGAATCGAGCCCCAGCCCCTCCCCGAATAAGGCTGCTCGGTCCTCGATTTCCTCCGGCTGGATGGGAAGCCGAAGACACCGCACGATGGCCTGCTTGATCTCCGCCTTGAGAGCATCACTCATAGAAGTTTTCGAGCAGCCACTGACCGGCGCGCCTTCCATCGCGGTAAGCCGCGCTCAACCTCGAACCTCGATCCTCGCCTTGCCCTGACCGCCGCCTGTGCCCCTTGACCCCTTGATCCCTTGATCCCTTGATCCCTTGACCCCTTGATCCCTTGATCCCTGCTATGTAAGACCGCCGTCAACGGCAATGACCTGGCCTGTGATGTAGCTCGCGGCATCGGAACAAATGAAGGCGACCAACGCGGCAACCTCGCGTGGAAAACCGAACCGATTCATGGGTATGGCCCCAAGGCTCTCGGCCCGCAAGTCGGCCGGCATGCTGGTCACCATGTCGGTCTCGACGAGGCCTGGGCAGACGGCATTCACGAGGACGCCGCGGCCAGCGAGCTCGCGTGAGAGCGCACGTGTCAAGCCGACCAATCCCGCCTTCGACGCCGCATAGTTCGCTTGCCCCGGCAGCGGCAACGTTGCGCTGGGTGAGGTGATGTTCACGATACGTCCCCGCTGACGCTGTAGCATGGCTCGAATGACGGCTCGCGTACAGTAGTACGCCCCATCGAGGTTGACCCTCAACACCTTGTCCCATGCCGCGCGGTCCATCAACAGGAAGCGCACGTCATGATTGATGCCCGCATTGTTGACCAGGATATCGACAGGTCCGAGCTCACGCGTGACACGGGCAAATGCATCGTTCACTGCGGCCTCGTCGGCCACATCACACTGCACCGCCACTGCGCGGCCACCGCGCGCCTCGACCGTCGCGATGACCTCGCGCGCCGCGTCGACACGTTCGCGAAACAAGATGCCAACGGCCGCGCCACGCTCCGCCAAGAGCTCCGAGATGCTGCGTCCGATGCCGCGAGACCCGCCGGTGACGACCGCTACGCGGTCCGTGAGCTGGAGTTCCTCGAAAGGACACGCCCCTCCCTGCCCGCTGCTCCTGGCGGGAAGTAAACCCCTATCCTAGCACGGCGCGTTCGCCGAACGCGCCCTACCATGCGGCCCGAACCTCCACGCAGCCGTCACGCTTGGTCGCCCACCCGCAAGACGACGCTGTATGTGGCACCGCCGCTTGCAAAGCTGTTGACGAGGACGAAGCGTCCGGCCAGCGGCACCGCCGCAGTCGGGATCCGAAGGTGGGCGCATGCCGGATCCTGCTCCGTCAGTCCGGCCGTGGGGGAGACGAGACCTGCCTCGCCACACAGGAGCGCTGCGGCACACGCGGCCGCACCAGATGCTCCGAACTCGCCGATCGCGCCCTTGATCGCAGTGACGAGCACATCGCGCGGCCCGAATACGAGGGCGATGGCCTCTGCCTCCGCGCGGTCCAGCACCACCGTCGAGTTCGCCGAGGCGTAGATGGCCGCGATGTCCGCCGGGTCGACACCCGCCTCCTCCAGCGCCAGCCGCATGGTCCGCGCGAGGGCGCGCGGGTCCGAAGGCCAGGCGTTGATCCCGGACACGGCGCTCGACGCTCCGACGCCCAGCACCGCGCCGTACACACGCGCACCACGCGCCCGGGCGGACTCGGCTTCCTCGAGCAGGAGGCCGAAGCCGCCTTCGCCGAGCACGAATCCATTGCGCCACCGATCGAATGGCTGGCTCCGTTCGGGTACGTCCCCATCTGATTTGGCCAGTACACCAAACCGATCATGGACCTGAAAGAAGACAGCGAACAGTGCATCGACGCCGCCGGTGACAACGGCACGCGCACGACCTTCGGCGAGCAGATCCACGGCGGTGGCAATCGCGGCAAGGCCCGAGCACTCTTTCTGGCTGATGGTGCTGTTCGGCCCGCGGAGCTTGTACTCGAGCGCCGCGAGACTGGCTGGCGCGTTCCCGACCGTGCTGCTGAAGAGGAGCGCGGGCACGCCCGTTGGCCCGCCACGGAGGAGGGCCGCCAAGAACTCGCTGGTTGCAGGTCCGCCCGCCGTATACGTGCCCAAGACGACGCCGAGGCGATCGTCGCCCCCTTCGCCGATACGACAGCCCCCATCGTCGAGCGCTTCGCGCGTGGCGACGACGGCGAGACGGCCGGTCTCATCCATGCGTCGCAACTTGAGCGGGGAGAGCCAGCGCGTCGCATCGAAGTCCTTGAGTGGCGCACCCAGCTTCGACTGGCAGCCTGACGTGTCGAACGTCGTGATCGGGCCAATGCCCGTACGCCCGCCGAGCAAGGCCTCGCGAAATGCGTGAGGAGAGCAACCAAGGGCGGAGAGAACACCAATGCCGGTAATGCAGGCGGGGCGCTGCACGCGGCGTACGTTACCATTGGCCGCGATGAAGCATCAACCACTCGAGAGCCAGGGCGCGGGGCTCCGGGTGCGCACCTGGACGGCTCGTCTCGGCGCCGCTGCCTCGTTGTGGTGCATCTTCCATGCGCTGTTTGGCCTCGTGACCGTTCGCGCCGGAACCGCCAGCCAAGATCCGGATCTCTTCGATGAGCTCTTTCGCAAGAGCGAGCACGTGCGCACATCTCTCCGGACGCTGACCGCTCGCGTCACCGAGACCACCACCTCGTCGATGCTCACGCGACCGCTCGTCGAGCACGGCTCGGTGGCACTCGTTCGACCGTCGCGCGTGCGGCTCACGTACACATCGCCCGACGAACGAACGATTGTGATCGACGGCGAGCGGTTGATCCTTACGTGGCCAAGCCGTGGCGTGAATGAAACGAAGGACATCGGGACCGCGCAGCGACGCATCCAACGATACTTCGTCGACGCCGACCCGGATGAGTTACGGAGCCACTTTCGCATTCACGCCAGCATTACCTCCGCCCAAAGGGGCGAGTCGAAGGGCGTGTATCTCGTCACCATGGTGCCCAAGCGCAAACAGATTTTGCAGGCGATCACAAAGTTGGAGCTGTGGGTCGATCAGCGCTCGTTTCTGCCGAGCGGAATGCGTTTGACGTTCCCGAGCGGGGACACGAAGCTCATGACGTTCGAAGACGTCGAATTGAACCCCCAGATTGATTGGGAAGGGCAATGAGTCGTACCGTTGCAGCCGCATAGGAGATCCGCGCGCGCTCGGTCATTCAGGAGTTCGCTGATGGCGGAACCCGTGGGCGCTGCCGCCGAGCGGTGCTCTCGCAAGGCAGACGCCGTGCGCGCGCACTCGACCCGCGACTTCGAGTGAAGCTGGGCGGCGAGCGAGGGGACGTCTTGGCGATCCTCGACGACCACCGGCAAAACAGGGGAATGCATCCTGGCGCCGGCGTCCGGACGTGCAGCAGCCGAGACCAGGGTGCCGACGTCCCGTCCGGCGACGGCTGCCTTGCCGTCCACGGCCATGCCGACGAGAGAAGAGATAATCACGGTCAACCACGTCACCACGTCGGCCAACACCTCGATCACGATTACCAGGAGTCGCATGTCGTGACCTCCCCTTCCTGACAAGCTAAGAACTTAGCATCTTCGACCACGAGATGACGGCCGCCTTCGGCGAAGCGGCCCTACCTAGTGGGCTAGTTATCCCTGAGCAGGCGGCTCGCGGCGTAGCTGTCGCGCCGCGAGCCAGACCAGCGGCGAGTACCACTGAATCGCACACGCCACGTCGGCGATGAGCTGCGTGAGGCAGTCGCGGCGCTGCACGTGTGCCAGCTCGTGGAGAAGCACGGCCCGCAGTCGTCCTCGAGGCCAATGATCCGCTTCGACCGGCAGCGCGACGATCGGGCGCAAGAGCCCGCAGGCCATGGGCATCGCGACGGTCTCGGAGCGCACAAACCGGGTCGTCCGCGGAGCACGAAGGACACGCGCGAGTCTATGGGCCAACGACTGCCAACGTGCCTCGGCCTCGGCGTCCCGCGTGACTCGCCCCGCACGGAGAGTCCCGACGGCCACACGCAGTAGCAGCAGCACGACACCGGCGAGCCAGATGATGCCGAGCAGCTGAGCCCAGCCGATTCGATCCACCCAGCCTCCGCTCGTGGAAGGAGGAGCTGTGGCTGGCGCCGCCGCTTGGGCGCCGAGCGGAGGTGAGACCGGCTTCGCGCTTGGAGCGCTGGTTGCGGGCAGTACGTCGTGAGTGTCTCCCCTCATCGTCAGGTCGAGCGTCCCTGCCGGCTCACCTGATGTCGCGACGCCAAGCAGTGGGACGGACCAGCTTGGCAGCCATCGCGACAATGGAGGCAGCGCGAGCGTAGAGATGAGCGCGACGACCAGTGTCAGGTGGCGTAACGAGGCGGGGGCGCGCCGCAACACCCACGCGTTGAGGAGCAGCACAACGATCAGGAGGATGCTCGACTTGATGGCGATGTCGGCCGCGAGCATCGTCCACCCCAAGTCCACGGCGCTGGGTGAGATTTGCATCGGTTATTCCTTGTGTCGTGCCTGGTTGATCAGGCGCGCCAGGCGAGCCAGTTCGTCGTCGGAGAGTCGGGAAGAGGAGTCGTCCAAGAGGGCGGCGATGGCTTGCTCGGTCGACCCGTTGAAAAAGGTCCGGAGCATGTGTCGTAGCGCCGACCGCTTGGCGCTGTCGCGAGCGATTGTCGGCGCGTAGACGTAGCGCGGCCCATCCTGCACGTGCCGAACATGGCCCTTCTCTTCGAGGATCCGAAGGAGGGCGCGTACGGCTGAATAGCTCGGCGCTTCGGGCAGGGCGGCGCGAACCTCTGCGACGCTCGCTCGCTCACGCGCGTACAGGATCTCCAGGATTTGCCGCTCGCGGCGGGAAACGTCCAGGTGAAGCGGTCGGTTCATTCGTAAAGCCACGATGATCTAGCGTGAAGTCCGAGGGTGAACGCGCTCAAGTCCCACAATGCTGAAAAATTAGCGTCACCCTCGCCGCGTGTCAAGCCCTACGTGGCACAAATCGTCCGCGATGAAGATATGATCGCCAACCGACGCGAAGTCATCGCAGACGGCGCCGATCGACCGCTCTCGAACGTGACGATGACAGGCATCTTTTCAATACCCGCCCTCATCGCTTGGGCCAGGGGCCACCGCCGCCTGGTGCTCATCGGCACCTGCGTGCTCTTACTCGTCTCGGTGGTTGGTGTCAGTCGAGTGAGGTTCGATGCCAACGTGCTCCATCTGTTGCCTCGAGAGGGCGCGGCGGTGCCCGCCTTCGAGACCTATCTCGAACGATTCGGCAGCCTCGATCAACTCTACATCGTCTTTACCGCACCGCCTGACCACACCATCGACGAATACGATTCCGTCATCGATCGGTTCGTCGCACGACTGGGCAAAGCTCCCGAAATCGATCACATCGACACCGGTCGCATCGATACCACGCGCGACTGGTCGTATCTGGCCGATCACCTGTTGTGGCTGCTCGACGAGCAACGGCTCCACGCGGCCCTTGCACGCTTCGAGCCGGAGGAGATGCGTGAGGCGCTCGACGCAAGCCGAAGGCTGCTGACGCTGCCATCACCTGCGGTGACCACGATGGTGAGCCAGGATCCCCTTGGGCTGTTCAACCTCTTGAGCGCGCAGCTCGGAGGCGGCAGCGCCGGTGTAGGCCTCGGGGCGAGCAGCTCCGGATACGTCGCTCCTGATGGCCAGAGCCGGCTCGTGATCGCCCGCCCCAGCTCGCCGCCGTTCGATACCGCGTTTTCGCATCGATTGTTCGAGCGGCTGAACGACATCGAGCGGGCCGTCACGCACGATATGGGTCTCGAACGCAACACGCCGAACGAAGAGTCCCGCGACGTGATCTCCGATCCGTTCGCCGACGCGTTGCCGCCGCTGGACGTGGCATACGCTGGTGGCCATCGGATCGGCATCGAGACCGAGGCACAGATCAAGCGCGAGAGCATCGTCAACAGCATCGGATCGCTGGTCCTGATCCTGCCCGCTCTCCTGCTCATCTTTCGTAGCCCGTGGCTGCTGGCCTGTGGCGCAATTCCGACCGGGCTCTCGCTGCTCGTGGTACTGGGGGCCCTGGGCTTCGCCGGCACTACCCTCTCAGCCGCTGCGACAGGCGCGTCGGCCATGCTCTTCGGCCTTGGCATCGATGGCGTGGTGTTGCTCTATGTGACGTATCGGCTCGGTCTGAGCGACGGGCTGCCCTCGCACGAGGCCGTGCGTCGAACGTCAGGCGCATCGGCGAGCATGCTGCTCGGCATGTGGACCACGGCCGCAACCTTCTACGGGCTCGTGGTGATCGACTACCCGAGCTTGCAACAGCTCGGTATGCTCATTGGCCACAGTATGGTCGTCTGTGGCATTCTGACATTGCTCCTCGTGCCGGCCATGCTCCCGTCCCGACCGGGGACCCGCCCGCCACGAGCGCTCACCCTGCCAGGTCTTGCCGCGCTCATCGGTCGACAAAGTCGCCTCGTTCTCATCGCGGCCGCCCTGGTCACGGTCGCGCTCGCCGTCGCCGCGCTCGGACTGCAGGTCAACCCGACACTGGAGCGCTTGGAGTCCACGACGCCCGCTGTCCAGTTCGAGCAAGCGGTGGCGCGACGGTTTGGCCTGCCAACCGACGTCGGCGTCGTGCTCGCGCGCGGCAGGGAGCTGCAGACGCTCGTCGACGGGAACGCGAAGCTCGCCGACGCGATCCATCGCGAGCTACCGGGCCTTCCGATTCACACCGTGAGCGCGCTGCTGCCCTCGTCTCGCCAGCAAGCCGTCACGAGGCAGCGCTTGCGCCAGGAGGGTCTCTCGCCCGACGTCGCTGGACGGAGAATCCACCAAGTCGCGACCGACGTTGGCTTCCGCACCGACACGCTCGCCCCCTTCGTGGCGCGTCTGCCGCGTCTGCTCGACCGCGCGCAACGGGTGAGCTATCAGGGGTATGTCGACCACGGTCTCGGCGATGTCATCTCGCGCTTCGTGTCGCGCGAGGGCGGCGGTTGGGTGCTCGCCTCGTACGTGCTGCCACGCGACGCCAAGGATATCGCGCGCGTCGACGCGCTGGTGCGACGCGTGGCGCCAGATCAACAGCTCACCGGCTTGCCGCTCGTGAACGCCGAGCTCGCGGCACGCTTCCTGCCGGAGTTTCTCAAGGGCCTCGGCGTGGGCACGGCAATCGTGCTCGCGCTGATCCTCGCGACGTTCCGCGAGTGGCGGCTCTCGCTGCTCGCGCTTGCCCCAACGGCGCTCGGCCTCGTCTGGACCGCCGGTGTGCTCGCACTCGCCGGTGTCGAGCTGGATCTGTTCGCCGTCTTTGCGGTCGTCACCTTCGTGGGCATCGGCGTCGACTATGGCATCCACCTCGTGCACCGGTACCGGCAGTATGGCTACCACGCTGAACGGGCTACGTCGGAGCTCGCGCCCGTGATTCTCGTGGCCGGCCTCATCACGCTGCTCGGATATGGCACATTGATCAACTCGTCGTACCCGCCGCTGCAGTCGATCGGCGTCGTGTCCGCGGTGAGCGTGCTGGCGCTGGTGGCGGCGTCGGTGCTGGTGCTGCCGGCGATGTTGGAGCGGGTTGGAGCGACATGCGCGCGCAAGCCATGATTCCTGCGTACAACGAAGTGAGCACGATCGCCCGCGTCGTCCGCGGCGTCGCGCCGCACGTCGAGCGGGTGCTCGTGGTCGACGATGGATCGACGGATCGAACGGGTGAAGCAGCGCGGCAGGCGGGCGCCGACGTCATTTCGCACACGCGCAACCTCGGAAAAGGGCGTGCGGTGCGTGCCGGGCTGGCAGTCGTGCTCGCTTCGCCTGCCACACACCTCGTCGTCTTGGACGGTGACTTGCAGCACGTTCCAGACGAGGTCCCGCGGCTGCTCGACACGGCGCGGCGCTCCGGAGCCGACCTCGTCATCGGCGGCCGGCGGTTCGACAGAGCTGCGATGCCAGCCTCACGCTATTACGCGAACGTGACTGGTAGCCGCGTGCTCTCGTGGTTCGTGGGGCTTCCACTTCGAGATACACAGTCAGGATTCCGTGTGTACCGCTGCGAGGCGCTGCGCAACGTCCCGCTCAGCGCCACGGGCTTCGAGATCGAGACCGAGATGCTGGTCAAGCTCGCGCGACGCCGAGCTCGGATCATCGAGATGCCCGTCAGCGCGGTGTACGGCATGGAGCGCAGCAAGCTGCGGCCCATGCGCGACACTACGAAGACCTGCTTTCTCGCGGTGTATTACCGGTTCCTCGAAAGGATGTAACCTGACGTGCGTAGCGCCGATTCGCCGACAACCTCCTGGACGTCACACGCTTTGAACAGCGGGACCATCTACGCCGCCACGTATCGTGGCGTGAGCGTGCTGCCCCGCTCGGTCTCGTACGGCATTGGCCATGCGAGCACCTTCCTCGCATGGCGATTGATGCACGCAACGACGGACGCCCTCGTCCACAACCTCCGCGTCGTCTTTCCAACCGAGAGTGACGCGGCGCTCCGGCAACGCGCGCTGGCGACCTATCGCAGCTACGCGCGCGACGTCATCGACTTCATTCGCGGCTTGCGCCTCTCACGAGAAGAGGCGCGCGACCTGTTCCTGTTCGATAACCGGGAGACGGTCGATGAGCTCCTGCATGCTGGACGCGGCATGCTCCTCGTCAGCGCTCATCATGGCAACTGGGAGATGGGCGGCATCCTGTTGCGCCGCGCGTACGACTACCCGCTGAGCGTGTTGGCCATGACGGAAGCGAGCCCGGAGGCCAATCGCCTCCGGGACACGATTCGGCAGGCGCTGGGCATCGACACGATTTCCGTGCGACAGTCGATGGACACCGCGCTGCAGATTCGCCGGAAGCTCTCGGAAGGTCAGCTCGTGGCTCTCCTCGTCGATCGGCACGTCGGCCGCGACCGCGTGCCGGTCACGCTCTTCGAACGCCAAGCGCTCTTTCTCCGCACGCCGGCGCTCATGGCGTACTTGACCGGCGCGCCGCTCGTGCCGGTCTCGCTCGAGCGTCGCGACGATGGACGATTTCTGGTGCACCTGGGGGCTCCCATCTTCGTCGGGCGTGACGGCGATCGTGAGACGCTCGTTCAGAACGCCACGCAACGCGTGGCGGAAGCGATCGAAGCACGCGTTCGCGCGCGCCCCGAGCTGTGGTATCAGTTCTATCGCTACTGGGACGTGGCAGGTGACGGCGCGACCAGGTGAGGAGGTGACGGCGCCACATGGACGCGCTCTCGCACCTGCTGTTCGGCCGCGTGCTCATCGGGCTGGATGATCGGAAGCGGCTCGGCTCGGGTGCCGTTGGCGCGTGTCTACTAGGCTCGATTCTGCCCGACAGCGACGTTGTCTTGATGCCGGTGGCGTGGGACGTCTATCTGCGCGCCCATGTCGCCGGTACCCACGCGCTCGTTGGCACGGCGGTGTGTGCCGTCGCCGCCGCGGGCATGGTGCGTCTCGCACGTTCCCAGGCACGCTTTCCGCGCCTACTCGCCGCGGCGTGGGCTGGCAGCCTCGGCCACCTCTTCTGGGACCTCGTCTCCGGCGCCAGCGTTCGTGTCGGATGGCCGCTCGTCGACCCGCTCATCAGCGCACCGCTCGTCGCGATGGGCGATCCGTTCGTCTTGGTGCTCTTGATCACCGGCGCGGTCGCAATCCGAGTGCGCCGGCATTCCCAGGTGGGCCTTGCCGCGGCAACCATCTTCGTGCTGGCAGGCTTGCTGTGCGGCAAGCTCGTGCTGCGACATCGGGCGGTCGAAGCGCATCGCGACACGCTCCTGACCCGTGGGGATCGCGTGGTCGCCTCCGCGATCGAGGTCCCCTGGGGCCATTTGCTCGAGTGGGATATCTTCGACCGGACGGACCATGCCCTACGCGCGTGGCGCGTCGACGGCTCGGGCACGGTCACATTGCGATTCGCATACCCGATCCGTCGAGAAACCCCGCTCGTCCAGTCATCGCGTGCGTTGGGTACCGTCCAGAACTTCCTCCGTGGTCACGCTCTCGCTTTTCCGGTCGAGCAACAGAGTCCGAACGGGCTCCAACGGGCGGTCTGGTCGGACATCAGGTACTGCTGGGCACGTTCTGGAACGGCCATGTCGCGCGCGCCAGCCAACGACGCGCCAGCGACCAGCGGGTGGCCCGCTCCAACGACACCCTCGTTGAGCGGCGTCCCCATCAGGTGTGGGATTTGGTTTGGCGGCACGTTCGACCGCGACGGGCGCGCGCTCAGGCAGATCGTTCAGATCGCCGACCTGGTCCAATCACGCCGCGTCGGTCCTTAGCTCTTGCTGCCGCTTGGCCCGGAGCAGGACGTTCGCAAAAGGAGTCCCGTGGCCCATGGGCCGAACATCGGCCACGAAGCCGTGACGCGCCAGGCAGGCCAGCCACTCGTCCGTCGTGCGAAAGTGAAACCTCTGCCGCCACCGGCCGATCGCAATCGCCTTGATCCAGTTGCCGGCGCGAACCATCTGAAAGCGCCAACCTCCGGCCGCATCCGCCTCGCGCACCACGAGAATGCCCCCCGGCTCTAGCGCGCTCGCGACCGACGCCAGCAGCTGATCTTGGTCCTCGGCCGACATGAGGTGAAGAACATCGAAGCAAAGGACGACGCGACAGCCTCGAGGCAGGGTGTGGCGCGCATCACCGTGGACGATCGTGGCGTCCTTCTCCAACGCGCGCTCTGCGATATGTGCGACACGCCGCCGCAGCTCGAGGCCCGCCAAGCCGTCGAAGCGAGGCGGCGGGGGCAAGGTCGACGGCCACCTCCCTTCTTCCATTTCCTGCCGAGCGTCGGCAAGCAGCGCGAGCATGAGTCCTTGACCACATCCAACATCGACTAGGGTCCCACCTGATGGCAGCCAGCCGCCACACAACACCTCGCGGTAGACGGGATCGTTCCGCAACTTCCCGCGCGCGAACTCCCAGGCGGTGATGCCGGTGGCGAGAAACCGATCGGCAGCCTCGCGCACCACCGTCGAAAATGCCGGATCGTGTGATGCGCGTCGCATCGTGAAGTACGTAATCGCCGCAGCCAGGAGGCCGAGCACCCCACCAACGACCAGGCTCCCGAGCACGAAGTCACCACCAAAGACCCATGGACTGGTCTGTTTGATGCCCTCCAATGACAGCTCATGCGGCGCGCCGCGCCGCAAGAAGGCACCGGTCTGCACCTCCCCGAACACCAGAAACGGCGCGGAGAACGGGTTTGCAAGGTTCGCGGCGAGGTACAGCTTCAAGCGGTTGAGGCCAAGGAGTCGCCCAGCGATCCAGCAGAGCACCAGGTGAAGCCCCCAGAACGGCGAGCAGCCCACGAAGAGTCCCAGGCCGACCGCCACTGCGTCGCGGCGCCGGCTGGTGCCCTCCGTCCGAAGCTCGTAGATCACTCGCTGGAGCCGCCCGGCTCGCGTGAGCGCGCGCGATCGGAGACGTCCGGCCGAGGACATGTCGACAGCCATAACCTCCTCGCATTGTAGTCGGTGCCCGCCGACTCGTGCGTCTTGGCTGTATCATGGTCGCACCGGCGCAGGGCAGGTCTCCCTGCACGTTCCCATGACGATTCGCGCCCCCTATGCCCGTCCGCCTGCGCTGCCCACTCTCGTCGCCGCTCCTCCCCGGTGGCTCATAGAGCTGCTAGGTGAGGCACCGCGCCGGCGAGTCGACGATGGGCCGACCAGACTCGGAGGCGTCTATGTGCGCCGCCTGCCGCAGTTGTCGTTCGTCGAGGTTGAGGTCTCGCGAGCCACGGCTCTCCCGCCCGAACGATTCCAGGACCTGGTAGCGGATGTGTACTTGAACATCGCGCA
This sequence comes from Luteitalea sp., assembly GCA_009377605.1. Classification (NCBI taxonomy): domain Bacteria; kingdom Pseudomonadati; phylum Acidobacteriota; class Vicinamibacteria; order Vicinamibacterales; family Vicinamibacteraceae; genus Luteitalea; species Luteitalea sp. The sequence goes on along the minus strand of WHTT01000010.1, from coordinate 19,510 downwards.
CCGACTGGCAGACGAAGCACGGCACCCTGTGCGATTTTGGAGCTACGTGCCGGACATCCATGCCCCCATGGGCGAGGGGCTCGATCGCTACATGGTGTTCAACCGAGGGCGCTATCGCGCGTTCACCTCGTGGTACGGCACACCGCGCGCGTTCGATCACACGCTTGCAACAGCGTCGGCAGTGGGCGTCGAGGGGGCCACGCTCACGGTGCATTGTCTGGCGGCAGACGAGCCGGGGACGCCGATTGAGAATCCTCGTCAGATCCCTTCGTATCACTACTCGACTCGCTACGGTCCGCGGCCACCCTGCTTTGCGCGCGCCACGCGGCCTGCTCGCGCCATCGGCGGGCGAGAGCTCCTGTTGGTGGGGGGTACGGCAAGCATCGTGGGCGAGGAATCGCGGCATGCGGAGGATATCGGCCGCCAGACCCGCGAAACGCTGACCAATCTCGAAGCGCTGCTCGCGGCGGCGAATGCCTCAATCGAGGGGCCTGCCCCACAGCCGTCGTACCGGTTCACCGCACTGCGCGCCTACGTCGTGCGTGCGGATGACGCCGCATTCGTGTTGGAACAGACCAGCAAGCTCTTTCCCGACACCGAGGACATCGAAATCGCACGCGGTGAGATCTGCCGGCGAGAGCTCCTCGTCGAGGTCGAAGGTATTGCGGCTCTTGGGAATGGTCAGTCGTAGCGCAGGCCTGCGCGACGAGTGCCGACGTCCGCGAGCACCACGCTCCCTGCCGCGACTAAGGTTCCGTCTGCGTGCACGTCGCCCTCGATCTTGACAAGACTGCCGATGCGGCCGACGACGCGCGCGTTGACGACGAGCACGCTGCCCGGTCCCGCCGCCGCCGGAAACTTGAACGGCCCGAGCCCTGCCACGCGCAGCGCTCGCGGCGCCGGTGGCGCGTCCTCCGCAGCCGTACCCACGGCAAGCCCACCTGCCTGCGCGACGAGCTCGACGAGTACAATGGCGGGCACGACAGGTCGACCCGGAAAGTGTCCGTTGAAGTACCAGTCGTCTGCATGTGCGATGCGGCGTCCCTGCACGCGCGCGCCCGGAGCGACCTCCAGCACCTCTTCGATCAGGCGCATCGGCGGCGCGTGGGGCAGCAGGTCGAGGTAGCGCATGAGAACGAGCCTATCTCAATGAGCGAGCTCCTCGATAGCTTTCGCCGGGTGTGTCGCGATACGCCGTCACGCACGCTCATCGTCGCCCGCTCCGAGGGACGAGCCCTTACGGCGCGCGGGATCTGGGACGAATACGTGAGCACGAGGGAGACCTTTGCCGGACTCGGGCTCGCACCTGGCTCGGTGGTGCTCTCGCTGGCGGGGAACCGCTCCTCCTTCGCGGCAGTCTTGCTCGCCTGCTTCGACCTCGGCGTCACGCTCATGCCGGTGGATCGCAGCACCGCGATGCCGGAAGTCACCACCCTCGCCACCGCCTATGGCGCTTGTGCCGTCGTCGCACCCGAGGGCGTCCACATTCGGCTGCCACACACGACGACTCCCCTACCAGGGGGCCTCGTCGTCGAGCTGCTGCTCGAGCAACCGCCGCGCGGGCGCTATCCCGACACCTGCTTGCTGAAGCTCACGTCTGGGTCGAGCGGCCTACCGAAGGCCGCCCGAGCAGCCGAGCGACACCTCATGGCAGACGTCCGCCAGATCACTGCAGCCATGGATATCCGCCCGGAGGACGTACAGCTGGCGGTGATTCCACTGTCACACATGTACGGCCTGGGCAACCTGCTGCTGCCGATGTTGCTGCAGGGAACGGCCATGGTGCTTCGCGAGGCGTTCGCGCCCACACAGCTCGTGCAGGACATCATCGACGACCGCGTCCGCATCTGGCCCGGCGTGCCGTTCATGTTCGACGCGCTCGTGGATCAGGTCCCTGGCGGGGCGCTCCCGCCGCAGTTTGGCACGTGCATCTCGGCTGGCGCGCGGTTGGAATTCCGCACCGTCGACGCGTTCGAGCGCCACTTCCATCGAAAGATCCATTCGTTCTACGGCAGCACCGAAACGGGCGGCATCACCTTCGACGATTCGGCCGCCGTCAAGAGCCCCGTACCCGTCGGCCGACCGCTCGGCGATGTGCATATCACGTTACGGCCGATCGAGCACGCCGATCTGCCGCAGGGCAGCGGGCGGGTGCACGTCTGCAGCTCGGCCGTCTCGCACGGGTACGTGGATGAGACCCAGCCTGGAGAAGGATTCGTCGATGGCGGCTATCTCACCGGCGATCTCGGGTTCTTCGATGCCGACGGCGACTTGGTGCTCTCGGGACGCATGTCGTCGTTTGTCAACGTGGCCGGCCGGAAGGTGCAACCAGACGAGATCGAGCGGGTGCTCCGCACCATGCCAGGTGTGGCCGAAGTCTCCGTGGTCGGAGCGCCGGATGACCGCCGGGGGCAGGTGCTGGTCGCCTGCATCGTGCGAGCGGATACCGGGCTCGGGCTACGACCGATGGCCGTCCGAACCTTCCTGGCCGAGCGGGTCGCGCCTCATAAAATCCCCCGAGACGTCCTCTTCATTGACGAGATACCGCGCACGGACCGCGGCAAGGTGGATCGGCAGGCGCTTGATGCCCTGGCGCGCTCCGCGCGCCAGGGCAGTGGTCAGTGATCAGTGGCCAGTGGTCAGCCGATCTTCGACTGTTCGGGGGCTAACGGCGAACGACCCCGGTAAACGATGCAACCCCCGGAAGCTCGTACATCGGCTGATCACTGACCACTGGTCACTGCCCTGGTAGGCGAGCGAAGCGAGCGAACTTCTGTTATAGTCACCCTGCTGTCCTGGCCCAGCAACAAGAGCTAACTTCCGTGATATCCGCTACTTGCCTGGACGAGCCGGACGGTGACCGTCGTCGATCCGTTCCAAGTCCCATGGGTATCCGTGGGGCTGCCGTGGAGGATGAGTGGAGATCAACGTGTGGAAGCCGGTCGAGCTGGCTTTGACCGGAGCCGCGCGGATTGCCTGGCCGATGTTCCAGGCGGTGAACCGCCGCATCGAGGGACGGCCATTTCAGCCGAAGTGGGCGCCTGCCCCGCTCCTGAAGAGTGGGCAGCGCACGAAGCCGCCGCTGGGATGGCCCCGAACGACCGACTCGCTCTGTCCCACGTGCGTCAAGGAAGCGCGGCGGCGTATTCTCGCCGGCGATCAAGCGTTGGAGACGTTGACGCAGGATCACGTCGGCGAGATCAAAGCAGACATCGTCGAGCGGGACGGTAAGGTCATCATCGAGAAGACCTGCCCGATCCACGGCACATTCACGGACGTCCTCGCCATCGATCCCGCCTTCCTCGCGCGTATGGAGCGGCTCTTTCCGGGCCGGGACTTCACCGCGCTGACCGATCGGTTGCACAACCACGGTACCTCCTCCATCCAGTACGGCCGTGGAGCTGTGCTCACGATAGATCTGACCAACCGCTGCAACATGATGTGCGACCCGTGCTTCATGGACGCCAATCAGGTGGGCTATGTGCACGAGCTCACGTTGGACGATGTGAAGCAGCTGCTGAACGATGCCGTCACGGTTCAGCCGCGGCGCCAGCTCTCGGTGCAGTTCTCCGGTGGCGAGCCCACGATCTCTCCGCTCTTTCTCGATGCCGTCGGTTACGCGCGCGAGGTGGGCTTTTTCAGCGTGCAGGCGGCGACGAACGGGATTCGCTTCGCCCAGGATCCGGAGTTCGCGCGGGCCGCGCGTGAAGCCGGGCTCCGCATTGCGTACTTGCAATTCGACGGCATCGGCGAGGAGGCGAACTCACACCGCAAGGTCAAGAACCTCTTCGACGTGAAGCTGCGGGCCATCGAGCACCTGTACGCGGCGGGGATCGACGTGTGCCTCGTGGTTACGATCGTCAACGGCGTGAACAACGACCAGGTCGGCGCGATCATCAAGTTCGCGATCGAGAACTGCGACAAGATCAGCTTTGTCTCGTTCCAGCCCGTATCGTTCACAGGGCGTGACGAGGACATCTCGACAGAGGAACGCCTCGAGAAGCGTTACACCCTCTCGCACCTCGCCCAGGACGTGAAGCGGCAGACGGGCGTGACCGAGCCGCTGCGCGACTGGTTTCCGTTATCCGCCACCGGACCGCTTTCGGACGTGACCGACCTGCTCAAGGGGCCGGGTGCGGACTGGGGCACGCTGAAGTGTGGCTGCCATCCGGAGTGCGGCGTTGGCACGGCGTTCATGGTCAGCAAGCGCACCAAGACGTGGGCCCCCGTCTCGGAGTTCATCAACATCGATCGCTTCCTCGAAGACGCGCGCCTCATCGTCGATGCGGCCCGCGGGCCATTGGCCACCAAGCTGCAAACGGCGCTGAGCCTGCTCCGCAACTACTCGCCTCTCGCGGCGCCACGAGGCTTCCGGCTCCTGGACCTGGTGAAGAAGTACGACAAGCAGAGTGGAGGGGCGCTCGGCGGTCGGCTGGGTGCTCCCGACAACGGCGACCGGAAGAGCGACGAGTGGCTCATCATGTTCGTTGCCGGCATGTGGTTCCAGGACCTCTGGACGTACGACTTTCGGCGCACGGAGATGTGCATCATTCCGTACGCGACGCAAATGGGTGAGATCTCGTTCTGCGCCTACAACACGGGCGTGGGCTGGCGGCAAATCGTCGAGCAGATGCACCAGACCGCAACCGTGGCGGAATGGTACAAGGAGCACGGCAAGCATCCCGTCTACGCGAACCCGCGGAAGGCCGTGCCGCTGCCGGCCGGTGTACAGCCTGTGGCCCTCAAGATCCCCAAGGACGGCCGACTGGTAGACTGGTCGCCGACGCCCGTGGCAGCGCCGCAGCCCGCGCCAGACGGTAATACCGAACCAGAGCTTCTGCAAGCGTAAGGGCCTAAGTGTTTACGGTAACGGACGCCTCAGCGAGGCGTCCCTACCTTGCAATGGCAGGGCGCGTTCGCCGAACGCGCCGCCGTCCGGCGCGCTCGATGAAGGCTCCCAAGCGAGAGCGGCGTGCGAGCGACGCGGATCGGCGCCGCCCGCCACGGTACCGCGCTGCCGGTCGACGATGACCGCCGACGCGTATCCATAGCGCAGCTCGCCCTTGCGGCCAATCTTGTGGAACCGGTGCCCTCGAGAGATGAGGTTGGTGAGCACCCCTCGGGGAAAGCGGTCCTCGATCTGGACGCTCGCCGCACGACGATCGGGATCCGATGGATCGCGCGCCACGAAGAACCGCGGCGCCTCGACCGCCTGCTGCGCGGAGAGGCCGCCATCGATGACGCCGGCGATCGTCTGGAACACTGACGGCAGGATCCACTGATTGCCGGCTGCGGCGACACCGAGCAACGGTCGCGTCCGGTCGTCTCGCTCGAACACGAGAGAGACAGCGTTGGTCGTGGACGATCGCGTGAGCGGCAGCAATTGACCGTAGGCGCCGCTTCTCGTCCGGTACGACTTGACGTGGTTGTTGTAGAGAAATCCGAGCCCCTTCGAGACGTAGAAGCTCCCACCCCACGTGCTGAGCGTTTGCGTCACGACGATCATGTTGCCGGCGGTGTCGGCAACCACGAAGGCTGTCGTGCCGCGCCCGAGACCGCTCTCATCCGCCCCCGCCACGTCCTGCTCCCTCTCGATGTCCGCGCCGCCGTCCGTGAACCGCGACGCGCGATCGCGTCGAATCGTGCGAAACAGCAACTTGGCGTGGGCGTCCGTGAGGTGCTCATCCACCTCGACCGTCCAGCGCGCAGGATCCGCGACGTGGCGCATCGGGTCGCGGACCTTCCGGGCTTCGATGGCGTAGTGAAGGTAGTCTGCATCATGGCGAAACGTCGCGCCATCTCGCGGGTCATAGTGGCCGAGGATCTGCAGCATTTCAATGAGGGCGGCACCGGAGGCGACTGGCGGCGCCGCCGTCCAGACGGCATGGCCGCGATAGCGTCCATGTAGGGGAGCGCGCTCGAGGGCCCGATACTGCGCCAGATCCGCACCATTGATGAGACCGCCCTGCTCCGCCATGTCGTCGGCGATGCGCTTACCGATGCTCCCCTCGTAGAAGGACCGTGCGCCCTCAATGGCCAGCGTCCGGAGTGTGGACGCGTAGTCGCGGTTCACGAACCGAGCGCCACTCGCTGGCACACTGCCGTTCGGCAGGAAGATGCGCGCCGTCTCGGTGTATTTCTCGATGATGGGCCGCGCAGTCGCAATCGTCGTGGGGAGAGAGGCGTCGAGCACGACCCCGTCCTCCGCGTATTCGATGGCCGGCTCGAGCAAGCGTGCCCACGTGACGTTGCCAGACCCGTACTTCTTGAAGAGAGAGTCCATGCCTGCCACCACCCCAGGGACATTCGCGGCCGCCGGTCCGTCCGACACGAGCCGATCGTCGCGAAGGATCTTGGGGTTGTCGAGCGTTGCGTGGCTGGGCGATTGATCCTTGAAATCGATGAGCGTGGGCCGAGACATCCCCCGCAGGTACAACAGCGCCATACCGTCGCCACCGATGCCAGAGGCGTCCGGCTCGACCACACCGAGCGCAAACGAGACGGCAATCGCCGCATCGACGATGTTGCCCCCAGACGCCAACACGCCGACGCCCGCTTGTGACGCAAGAGGGTGCGCCGAAACGACAATGGTGTGGTCAGACGTCACCTGCTGCCTCACGAGCGGCTGCTCGTCGATCATCGCGTCGACAACCGCTTCGAGCTCCGGCTCGGAGCGCGCCTCGGCCGCGCGTGGTCGATACCGCGCGGCCAGCGCCTGCCATGCCGCGGCGGTTGGTGGCTCCGCGTAGTAGAGCGATCGCAGTGTCTCCCACACACGATCGAATGCGAAGAGCCAGCGCGCGCGGCTCGCTGGTCTGCTCGTCGCGATCGAGACGACGCCCTCGTCTGGTGCTCGTGGCGCGGGCAGCGCGCGTAAGCGGTAGGCGCGCCCGAGCGTGAAGAGCGGCGGTGGCTCATCGCGCGTCCGCAGCGGATTGCCGTTGTAGGCCAGCCCCGCCCCTGGCGCATCCGCCACCATGATCGTCCGACCATCCGGCGACCAGGCGGGTTGGCCGCCATCGCGCGAGAGCAAGACCGGTGGCGCCTCCGGATACTCGCGCGGAAGGCTCTCCTGCCGCGCGACGTCAGGAACGGCCGGCTCGGTCGAGGATGGCTGGCTGGTTCGCCCATTCGGCGGAGCGACGTTCGCTATCCAGACGGAGCCAACACCTTGTCGGGTCGCAAAGAAGGCGAGACGGCTGCCGTCCGGCGCCCACGATGGATACTGGTCGGCACCGCCTGCGCGCAGGACGCGGCGCGCCCGTTCGATCACCGTGGCGCCTTCGCCTGTGTCGCCCTCCGGCGTTGTGCCTTGCGGATCGGCGATCTCGCTCCGCCCAGGGAGCGCCGTCACCCAGATGTCAATGTCGCCCGGGAGCACGTCGCGTGTGGAGGCGAAGGCGAGGCGCGTGCCGTCCCGCGAGACCCGCGGCTGCATCTCATCGTCTGACGTCTTGCCCAAAGGCACCGGCGTGGGCGGCGCACCTGGACCGGCGCCCGCGGCATCGAGAATGTAGAGGTCCCACTGATCGATCGCGTGATGGGCGAACACCACGCGCCCATCGGGCGTCCACGACGGCCAGCGTTCGTCGCCCGGCAAGAATGTCAGGCGTGTCGGTGCCCCGCCGCCACGGTCGACCATGAAGAGATCGAATCCCTCGCCCCGATCGGCGGCAAAGACGATCCAGCGACCATCAGCAGACCACGCAGGGTCGCGCTCGACGGCCGGCTTCTTATCAGGCCATTTGGCGAGAGCGGCAGAGAGCTCGCCCCTCGGGCTGACGGTCCAGATCTGATCCAGAACCGAGACGGCCAACTGCCGGCCGTCGGGTGACCATGTGGGATCCCGCACACCGGTGCCCGCCGCGCCGGGCGCGGCCGCCAGCCCCATCAACACGGGAACGACATGGAGCAGGAAAGACCGCATCGGGGTCAGGGAGCTGCGGTAGGCCGTGTTCGCCGAACGCGCCGTGTGCGAACAGCGCGTCGGCGAACGGACGCGTCGGCGACGCGTCCCTACCTTCCATCACACCTCGAACCTCGGACCTTCGTTAAGCCGTTGCTCCGACAACGGCTTCCACGATGTGACGCGCGGAGATGCCGTAGCGATCGAGGAGCACGTCGGCTTGGCCGCTTCGGGGAATCTCACGCACGGCCAGACGCTGTACCGGGATGGCGTGTGGTGCGACCGCTTCAGCAACCGCATCGCCCAACCCGCCAGCGGCGTAGTGATCTTCAACCGTGATGATCCTGCCGGTCTCCCTCCCCGCAGCCACCAACGCATCGGCATCGACCGGCTGGATCGAGTACAGATCGATCACGCGAATCGAGATTCCCTTCTTGGACAGCTCGTCGAATGCGGCCAACGCCTCATAGACGGTGATCCCGGCCCCGACGACAGTGGCCTGGTCCTTCGTACCGCTCCGGAGGACCTTGGACCCGCCGACGGTGAACGGCTCATCTGCCCCGTACAGCACCGGAGTCTTCGGCCGCGTCGTTCGCAGGTAGACAATGCCCGGCTGTTGAGCAGCAAGGATGGTGAGGCGCTCGGTGCTGACCGCATCGCAGGGATACAGGACGGTCGCGTCCGGCACGGCCCGCATCAGCGCGAGGTCCTCGAGCGCCATCTGGGACGGTCCATCCTCGCCGATGGACACGCCGCAATGCGATCCGGAGAGCTTGACGTTCACCGCACTGATGCCGGCCATGCGAATGAAATCCGCGGCGCGTGTGAGGAAGCACCCAAAGGTCGAGGCGAACGGAATGGCACCGACGCTTGCGAGTCCCATGGCCATGCCGACCATTGACTGCTCGGCAATGAACGCCTCGTAGAAACGATCCGGAAACTGTTCCTTGAACTTCTCGCTGAAGGTTGAGTTCTTGACGTCGCCGTCGAGCGCCACCACGCGTGGATCGGCGGCGCCAAGCTTGGCGAGCGCTGTGCCATACGCTTCCCGTGTGGCAACCTTGTCCCCCTTGCTGTAAGCGGGCACGAGCACATCCGGAGGCGTGCGAGGCGTCGGAGGGCTCGTCGCGTTCACCGGAGCCGGGATGACCGGACGCGTGGCGCCACGCTCGTCGACGAGTTGCTGCTCGAGCTCGGCAATCGCGCGCTCCATCTCACCATTCTTCTTGAGCGGCTTGCCGTGCCACCCGTCCTTGCCTTCGACAAAGGAGATGCCTTTGCCCTTGAGCGTCCGTGCCAGAATGACAGTTGGACGACCTTGCGTCGCGCGCGCGGTGGCGTACGCCTCGACGAGCGCCTGCAGGTCGTGGCCATCGACCACGAGTGCATGCCAACCAAAGCCACGCCATCTGGCCGCGGTCGATTCGAGGTCGTGCCCGAGCTGCGTCTGGCCGCTCTGCCCATACTTGTTGACGTCGACAATGGCGCAGAGATTCTCGAGCGCATAGAATTGCGCGCTCTGAGCAGCCTCCCACACGGAGCCTTCCGCCGACTCGCCGTCACCCAACAAGGCGTAGGTGCGGTAGGTGGATCCAATGCGGCGCGCGTTGAGGGCCATCCCCACCGCCGCACAAATGCCTTGGCCAAGAGAACCGGTCGCCACGTCGACAAACGGCAGGCGCGGCGTCGGATGACCTTCGAGGTCGGAGTCGATCTGGCGGAGCTTCAAGAGGCTGGCGCGGCCGATCACGCCCAGCTCGGCCCAGACCGCGTAGAGCAGCGGCGCCGCATGCCCCTTCGACAACACGAAGCGGTCGTTATCCGGCCGCCGCGGATTCTTGGGGTCGAATTGCATGTCCGCGAAGAACAGCGCGGCTACGATATCAGCCGCGGAGCAACAGGTCGTAGGATGGCCGCTTCCGGCTTCGCTGGTCGCACGAACGGAGTCGATGCGAAGCCGCGTGGCGATATTCTGTAGAACGTCGAGCGAAACAGCAGTAGTCACAGTCAAGAGTGCCTCCCTGTGGAATTATAAGGTGAGAGGTTCGAGGTTCAAGGTTCGAGGTTGAAAGCACCCGGGAGCCACGAAAGGCTCGAGGTTGAGCGCCGGGGCGCCCGAACGCCGGACCTTCCACCTTGGACCTTGAACCTCGAACCTCGAACCTTGAACCTTGAACCTCGAACCTCGACGCTGACCCTTACTCCCATGCATCAAATTGCCCTGATCCCTGGCGACGGTATCGGCCCTGAGGTCACGGAAGCCGTTGTGCGCATCATCGACGCGGCTGGTGTCGACGTGACCTGGGAACGCTTCGACGTCGGAGCGTCAGCCTTGGAGCAGCAACAGACAACGTTACCAGAGGCGCTCCTGACCTCGATTCGGCACCACAAGGTGGCGCTCAAGGGCCCTGTGACGACGCCGGTTGGCTCGGGATTCACGAGCGTGAACGTCGCGCTGCGCCAGCAGCTCGACCTGTTCGCGAATCTCCGGCCCGTGACGAACCTGCCGAGTGTGCCGTCGCGCTTTGCCGACGTCGACCTCGTCGTGGTACGCGAGAACACTGAGGACCTGTATGCCGGTCTCGAGCATCGGGTCGTCCCGGGCGTCGTCGAGAGCCTGAAGGTGATCACGGCGCACGCGTCCGGGCGCATCGCGCGGTTTGCGTTTGCATACGCGCGTGAGCACGACCGGAAACGGATCACGGCGGTGCACAAGGCCAACATCATGAAGCTGAGCGACGGTCTCTTCCTCGACAGCGTCCGCGCCGTAGCCAAGGAGTTCACCGACATCACCTACGATGAGCGCATTGTGGATGCCGCGTGCATGCAGCTCGTCATGCACCCGGAGCGGTTCGACGTGCTGCTGATGCCCAATCTGTATGGCGACATCGTGTCCGACCTTTGCGCAGGCCTCGTGGGCGGCCTCGGCGTCGTCCCTGGCGCGAACCTGGGCGAGGAGATGGCGGTCTTCGAGGCGGTACACGGCAGCGCACCGGATATCGCCGGCAAGGGTGTGGCCAACCCCACAGCACTTCTGCTCTCGGCGTTGATGATGTTGCACCATATAGGCGAGGGCGCCGCGGCGAATCGCATCCGAACCGCGTTGCATAAAGCGCTCGACGAAGGCTGCCGCACGCCGGATCTTGGCGGATCGGCAACGACGGCGCAGTTCACGCAAAGGATCTGTGCGATTCTTGGGTCCTGAGAACCAACAGCCCTGGAGCCGGAAACGGACACCTCGGCGAGGCGTCCCTACCACGATGGTAGGGCGCGTTCGCCGAACGCACCGCGAGCGTGGCGAGGCACCGCCCTAAGGCTGCGCCCCGCGAGGAAGCGATGCTATATTCTCCGCTGATGCTGGACGAGATTACCCAGGCGGTCCTCTCACGCGAGGAGGTGGCCCGCTACCTCCGCGGCACCGAGGGACTCTCGCCGGTTGAGGCGCGGGAGCGAATCCACGCCTATCTCGACGAGCTTCGCACGACGCAGCGGTATCACATCTACCGCGCGCTGAAACACCCTCTCTACCCTATTCTTCGAAAGATCACACGGATCGGCGAAGGCCTGGAGCATGTCGAACGGAGCGTGGCGGCAGGACGTACGGTCTACGTCTCGAACCACAGGAGTCACCTGGATTACCTGATCGGCCCGCTCGTGCTCGAAGACTACGCGATCCGGCCGCCGATTATCGCCGCCGGCATCAACCTGTTCGGCGGGGCGTTCGGCTTGATCAACCGGCATGTCACCGGCGCGATTCCGATTCGACGTAACGCCCGCGACCCAGTATATCTGGCGACGCAGAAGGCGTACGTCGCCGAGATACTCGAGCAGCACGATCTGTTGTTCTATCCGGAGGGCGGCAGGAGCTACGCGGGTGATCTCAAGCCGTTCAAGACGGGGCTGGTTCATGCCACGCTGCTGGCCGACAACGGTGCGCATGTGCAGATCGTCCCCTGCGCGATCACCTACGACCTGGTGCTCGAGGATCGCACGCTGGCTCGCCAGGGCGTGAAGCGTGGCCAGCGACCCTTCACGCGAGAGATTGCCGAGATGGTCGGCTCTGCCGTTGGCTACGAGACGCGGGCGTTCGTGACCTTCGGCCCGCCGATTTCATTGACTGGGTATTGCTCCGATTCGCGGCGCGATGTGCTGCAGCTCGCACGTCTGACACGAGAGCGCGTCAGCCAGCTCTACAAGGTATTGCCCACCGCCCTCGTCGCCACGGCCATGCGGCCGTCGATTGCGGAGTCCGATCTCGAAGCGCGCGTCGAAGCCCTGACGACGACGCTCATGGTCCGAGGGGCGAACCTCGACGTCAGTGACCCGACCGTGGCGACCGAGCGCGGCGTGGAGCTGCTCTGTCTGCGCGGCGTCATCGTGCGCGAGGGGCACCGTTTTCGCGTGCGCGACCGTGGTGTCCTGCGCTATTACGGGCACGCCCTCGACCATCTCCTCGCACCGAAGAGCTGACCCGCCGTCCCCTCGGGATCCGGGAATCCCAATCGTCGATCCAGCAGGTCAAATTTCCGTGACCGGCGGAAGGAATTCCATGGCGCGCCGGAGCTCATCTGTTTGGCGCCAAGCATCCCTAATGCGCTACGAATAAAATAGTTGCTCATCATGGTCCCCCTGGAGAGTCTGTAGGCACATCATTTGCTGGCAGGTGTGCGGGGTGATCTCTTTGCGTGCCACACGCACCGGTGCCGCGTCAGCGAAGGCGCGGCGGTACCAGGAGAGGATGGACATGACGACCAACGTTGCTCGGTTGGCGCTCCAGGCTGAGACGCCGAGCGCCGCGGCACCCGCGTCGCGTGAGAGCTTGGCGCAGCGGGTCGTGACACGGTTGGCACAATGGCTGTGCGGGATACAGGGACATGACGCGCTCCTCCACTTCGAGCCCAATCGGGTCACGCTGCGTTGTGCTGCATGCGGGCACACCTCCCCGGGATGGACGACGGAGCCACGCGCGCCGGTGCTTCGCTTCGAAGGAGATGCGGCACGGCATCGGTTGCCGGGAAGGAAAGAGGTTCAAGGTTCGAGGTTCGAGGTTCGAGGTTCAAGGTAGGAGGCCAGTTCCTGCGAAGAGGTTGACGTCGAGCGCCGAGGGCTGGAACGTCGAGCGTTTCGTCAAGCCCTTACCCCGAAACCCGAAGGAAACCTCCGGCGTTGAACCCTGCAGATAACCTCTTACCTCGGACCTTTTACCTCGAACCTTTAGCAAAACTGCTCCGCCAACCGCACGAGCACATCGCGACAGATCAAGACATCCGATATCACCACGTGCTCGCAGGTGCCGTGAAGTCCCGCGCCGCCGGGGCCGAACACCACGGACGGAATGCCGGCGCCGCCGAGAATGGCGGCGTCTGTCCAAAAGCTCACCCCTTCCGGTGTCAGGCCCAGACCGGTCCCATGGGCGGCAGCGATGAGCGCCTGCACGATCTCCGCGCGTCGGTCGATTTCGTAAGAGGGCCGCGCGAAAACCATACGCGCGTGTCCCTCGAACTCGGCATCCGCTTCACGCAACGCCTCCAGGGTCGAGGTCACCTCCGCCAGGGCCGTGTCCGCCGTTTCGCCGCTCACGGTGCGGCGCTCGAGCCGCAGACGACAGGTATCCGGATAGCTGCTCCACTCGCGCCCGCCGTCGATCATCGATGCATGCAACGAGGCGGTACCGACAAGCGGATGAGGCGACCGCGCGCGCAGCTCGCCATTCAACTGCTCCAGCGCCGCGATCACGCGGCCCATGCGCATGATGGCGTCGCGTCCATCCTCCGGGCGGCTGCCGTGCGCCGCTCGCCCTTGCGTCTCGGCTTCGATCCACACAAAGCCTTTGTGGGCGACGGCGAGCTGCAGCCCCGTCGGCTCGGTGACCACCGCGGCATCCGCATGCCAATCGGCGACCAGCGCGTCGGCGCCGACACTCGCATACTCCTCGTCGATCACACCCGCCACCACGAGGCGGCCGCGAGTGAATCGGCCAGACGAGGCCACCGCTCGTGCCGCGCCGGCAATCGCCGCAAGGCCCCCCTTCATGTCCTGCGCGCCACGTCCATAGAGCCGGCCGTCTCGCTCGATCGGTGTGAACGGCGCCTCCATGCCCTCCACACCGACCGTGTCTAGATGACCGCACAGCAAGAGCGTCCGGCCGGGCTCGCGTCCTTGCAGAACGCCTACGACATTGGGACGGCCAGACGCGACCTCGACGAGCTCGACGTCCAAGCCGGCACTTCGAAGATCCGCAGCATACGCCTCTGCCATCTGCTGCTCCCCGGCGCCGCCAGGGACGAGCGATGGGTTCACCGAATCGATGGCGACGAGGTCGCGTAGGAGGTGAATGGTCGGGTCCATGGCAGCGTTGGTTCTTGGTCCTTGGTCCTTAGTTCTTGGTGCGCGGCGTCGCCGCGATTCTAACAGGTCGTCCAGCCTGCCAGACGACGCCCAGCCACCACGCCAAGAACTAAGGACCCAGGACCCAGGACCAAGGACCAAGGACCTTCGCTATGATGGTCGCATGGCACGCGATCTTGCGGGTCGTACTGTTGCGATCACCGGAGCCTCCGCTGGCATTGGCGCCGCATGCGCCCGTGCGTGTGCGGGCCGTGGCATGCACGTCGCCTTGGCAGCGCGGAGAGCCGATCGCTTGGCGAGGCTCGCGGACGAGCTGCGCACGACGAGCCGGATGGCCATACCGGTGATTGCAGATGTGACCTCGGAGGCAGACATGCACCGGCTTGCGGGCGAGGCGGCACAGACGACCGGCCGACTCGACGTCATGATTTGCAACGCCGGTATCGGCTACCACGGCGCGCTCGAAGACACACCCGTCGAGATCGTCCGTCATCTGATGGACGTCAACCTGCTTGGCTCACTTCACGCGGCCCGCGCGGCGCTCCCACTGTTCCGCTCCCAAGGCAGCGGGCACCTGGTGTTCGTCTCGTCGATCGTCGGCCGCCGTGGCTTGCCCTTGTACAGCGCTTACTGCGCCACGAAATTTGCCCAAGCGGGGCTCGCCGAAGCACTTCGCACGGAGCTGGCCGGCTCCGGCATACATGTCAGCGTCGTGTTTCCTATTAGTACGGATACGGAGTTTCGCGAGGTGATGGTGCGAGACTTCGGCCGACGTGTCGGTGGCCTGGGACCACGCCAGTCGGCCGAGCAGGTGGCGGATGCCATCGTGCGCTGTCTCACACGCCCTCGTGCCGAGGTCTACCCGCATCGGTTGTCTCGTCTGTTGCCGGTGCTGAATGCAATGGCACCCGCGGTGGGTGACCGCATCATGCGCCGATTCACTCGTCACCGCCGCTCATGAACTCGCCTCGGCCCCACGATCTGACGGTGGCCATCGACATTGCCCGTGTCGTCGATGCGCATGGTGGCCGCGCGATAGTCGTCGGCGGCTTCGTGCGCGACCGGCTCCTTGGTCGTCTCTCCAAGGACGTCGACCTCGAGGTCTACGGCGTGCCGGCAGCCGAGCTCCGCGCGCTGCTCGAATCCATCGGTCGTGTCGACGTGGTGGGCGAAAGCTTCACCGTGTACAAGGTGAAGGATATCGACGTGGCACTGCCACGACGTGAGTCGAAGGTGGGGCGCGGTCATCGTGGATTCGCGGTTACCGGCGATCCGTCGCTCTCCTTCGTGGAAGCGTCGCGCCGCCGCGACTTCACCATCAATGCCATGGGATGGGATCCGCTGACCGACGAGCTGCTGGATCCCCACGGTGGACGCTCGGATCTTGCGGCGCGACGCCTCCGTGCTACCGATCTCGCCACGTTTGCAGACGACTCGTTACGCGTATTGCGCGCGCTGCAGTTTGCCGCCCGGTTCGAGTACAGCCTCGACGAGGCAACGGCGGCGCTCTGCCGACAAGTCCCGCTCGATGATCTGCCCGCTGAGCGCGTCTGGGGTGAGCTGGAAAAGCTCCTGCTGCAGGCACCACGACCATCCGCGGGCTTCGCGCTCGCAGGTGACCTTGGCATCGTTCAAGTGCTGTGGCCCGAGATGCATGCTCTCATCGGCTGCCCGCAGGAGCCCGAGTGGCATCCCGAAGGTGACGTCTGGATCCACACGTTGATGGTGATAGACGAGGCGACGAAGCAACTCGACGGCCTGTCTCGTCCCGAACGGGTGACGATCATGCTCGGTGCGATCACACACGATTTCGGCAAGCCGATGACCACGGCTGACATCGACGGGAGGATCCGATCGCCGAACCACGAGGCGCGCGGCGTGGAGCCGGCGAAGCGCTTCTTGGATCGGCTCAACGTACACACGATGGATGGGTACGACGTGCGGCGACAGGTGCTCGGGCTCGTGCAGTATCACCTGGCGCCAAATGCATGGTACAAGTCGCCGACGCCGGTGGGAGACGGTGCGTTCCGCCGGCTTGCGCGGAAGTTGGACCTCGAGCTGCTCAGCCGTCTCGCTCACGCCGATTGCCGCGGCCGCGCCGGTCACTTCGATTGCTCCGCGATCGACTGGTTCATCCAACGCGCGCGCGCGCTTGGCGTCGAGCACCGACCGCCCGTGCCGCTGCTCATGGGGCGACACCTGATCGATCTCGGCGTCTCGCCGGGACCATCGATGGGGCAGATCCTACGCGCTGTCTACGAACGGCAACTCGACGGCGCTGTCACCACGCTGGACGAGGCGCTGGCGGTTGCACGGGAGCTCATGGAGCAGTGACGCGCCAGACGAATCCTCATCGTCAGCAGTCCGGTAGTCATCGTAACCATTACGTTGTTCTCGCCGCTGCAACTACGATCAAGTCGTTCGTTTGGATTTGGCCGCCGTCACGACGCCCAGTGGTTGACAGCTGACCGCCGTACGCGTTAGTGTCGATAGCCCATACCATGACGCGCCGCTCCATTCCCGACCTTCTGCCAGGGACGCTCGACATGCTCATCCTGCGTACGCTGCAGACGCAGCCGCTCCATGGCTGGGCGATTGCGGAGCGGATCCAGGCGTGCGCATGTGCGGCGCTGATTCCGGCGCTGCGCGCAGGACGGATCGATCCGGTCGCCGCGCTCAGGCAAGATTGATCCGTGTAGCGTCTCACCGGGGGCGCGATCCCCCGATCAGCCTCGGCACTCGACGACTCCCGACTGCTGCTGCTCCAGGCTCTCCTTCCAGTCGTTTCTCGGTACGACCTGGTGTTTCTGGTCATGACATAGACTGAGCGCGGGATATCGAACGGTGGGAGTGACCAGTGTGGCGGGATTCCGATGGACTCGTTGATCACGGCCGCGGCGCGTGCACTCGCTGCGGGTGATCCCCTCGGCGCATTGAAGCGGGTCGCCCTGCGCGACGACGCCCCGGCGCTCGCGTTGCGAGGCATCGCGATGGCGCAGCTCGGCGATCTCGTGCGCGCGAAGGCGCTCCTGCGACGTGCCGCGCGCGCCTTCGGTCCGAAAGAGGCCGTGGCCCGCGCGCGGTGCGTCGTCGCCGAGGCCGAGATCGCGCTCGTCTCGCGCGACCTGGGCTGGCCTGCAAAGACGCTCGACGCGGCGCGGGCGACGCTCGACGCGCACGGCGACCGGGTCAACGCCGCGCATGCGCGGTATCTCGAAGTCCGGCGCCTCCTCCTGATCGGCCGCCTCGACGCGGCCGAGCGAACGCTCGCCGAGCTCGACCCCGCGCCCTTCCCGCCCGCGTCGAGGACTGCCCACGAGCTGGTGGTCGCGGGGATCGCGATGCGGCGCCTCCGGACGAAGGCGGCGCGCGCGGCGCTCGCTCGGGCCGAGCGCGCCGCGCGCCTTGCACGTATCCCTGCGCTGACGGCGGAGGTCGAGAGCGCCTCCCTCGTCCTGAACACGCCCGCCGCGCGCCTGCTTGCCAGTGGCGAGGAGCGACTCCTCCTGCTCGAGGAGGTCGAAACGTTGCTGGCGTCGAACGCGCTCGTCGTGGACGCGTGCCGCCATGTCGTGCGTGACGCACGCACGGTGGCCTCGCTCGCAAGGCGTCCGGTGTTGTTCGCGCTCGGACGCGCGCTGGGCGAAGCGTGGCCGGGAGACGTGCCGAGGGACACGCTCGTGGCGCGGGCATTCGGAGCGAAGCACGCCGATGAATCGCACCGCGCGCGGTTGCGCGTCGAAGTCGGGCGGCTTCGCACGGTGCTTCGGAGGCTGGCCGACGTGCGCGCAACGAAGCGAGGGTTTGCGCTGACGCCGCGCCTGGCACGCGAGGTCGTCGTGCTGGCGCGGCCCGTCGAAGAGGAGCATGCGGCGGTGCTCGCCTTCCTCGCCGACGGTGAATCGTGGTCGAGCTCGGCCCTGGCGCTTGCGCTTGGGACGAGCCAGCGCACCGTGCAGCGGGCGCTCGACGCGCTTGCTGCAGCCGGCAAGGTGCAGTCGTGCGGTCGCGGGCGAGCGCGTCGTTGGATGACCCCGCCCGTGCCGGGATTCACGACGACCTTGTTACTCCCCGCTCCTCTGCCGATTGATTAGGATGGAAGCATGAGTCGATCAACCGCTGAGATCGTCCGTGAGTATGGACCCTTTCCGGCCGTCGACCAGGTGCATGGCGTCACGTATGACGGTCAGCACGTCTGGATTGCTGCTGGAGACACGCTGAACGCCTTCGATCCTGCGAGCGGGAAGACGCTGCGCGCGATCGATGTCGCCGCGCACGCAGGAACGGCCTTCGACGGCCAGCACCTGTTTCAGCTCGCCGAGGATCGCATCCAGAAGATCGATCCGAAGACCGGCCGTGTGCTCGCCACGATCCCGGCGCCTGGCGGCGGCGGTGACTCGGGGCTCACGTGGGCCGAGGGGACGCTCTGGGTGGGGCAGTATCGGGACCGGACGATCCATCAAGTCGATCCCCACACAGGGGCGATTCTTCGCACGATCGAGTCCAACCGTTTCGTCACCGGGGTCACCTGGATCGACGGAGAGCTGTGGCACGGTACCTGGGAAGGTGACGAGAGCGAGGTGCGGCGCGTCGATCCTCGAACGGGAGAGGTCCTGGAGAGGCTCGAGATGCCACCCGGAGTGGGCGTGTCAGGGCTCGAGTCCGATGGCGGCGATCAGTTCTTCTGCGGAGGAGGCGGGAGCGGGAAGGTGAGGACCGTCCGCCGGCCCAGGCGAGGCCCCGCGACGGGCAGCGGCGCCGAGATCTCCGTCGACTCCACGAGCAAGTAATCGAAGCGGCCCTCGCGGGCGAGCTTCCCCACGTCGACGAGCCGGTCCTCTCGGACCGTGCAGATCATCACCCAGAAGCCGATCGGTCTGTCCGAAATCTCCCCCATTTATGTAGCTATTCAAGATACCTGGCGGTTGCCAATACTGGATGTTGCTTGGTGCCGGAGGAGACGCCAGCGTGGCGTTCGACGCTTCGCACGCCGGTGGCTCAAGGCACCCGAGGAGGCTCTTGTAGGAGCTGACTTCAGAAAGGACGAACAATGCGAACTTGGAGATCAAGGAATTGGTGGAGTCGGAAAGTGATGGCAGCGTCGCTGGTTGGCGGCGGCATTATCGCAAGCGGGGCAGTGGCCTTCGGGCTGGCGCAGCCGGTCGACGCACAGGGAATAGTGGTGCCCTCGCTGCTGACCAACGTGTACTCGGATCGCCTGACACAAGCGAGCATCGAGCTCGGTGATTCGCCAGT